>NZ_JBFRFR010000059.1:0-59537 GCF_052114925.1 Bradyrhizobium sp. 2TAF36
GGAAAGTGCCTCCAAAAGCGCAATATCGCGTCGCGATACCCACTTTGGCCAGTCATTGGACGCTCCGACGCGAGACATCGGCCGCCTGCAACGATTGGCGACCACGGCCGCGTGCCGACCTATCCGTTTGCACACACCCAAGACCCATAGGGGACCTTGCCATTTCGAGCGGCGGTCAGTTAGCTGCGCTATCAGATCAGAGCGTTCCCGCAGAAAGGATGAATTAAATTGCACCCGGCGCGCGCGCCCGAGCACGGATGATCTTGTTGAGAGCCATCAGGACCGAGGGGCGCAGGATTTGGATTGCGTCACGGATCGTTGCGCCGAGTGGCTGCCGGCCGATCCGTCCGCGTAGTCGAGCAACCCGCAACGCACGCACGACCGTTTCAGGATCGGGAAGTTCTCCTTTATCTTCCAAAAGGCTCCAAGTGAGGCGTTTGAGATCGACTGTCTCTTGGTCAATGTGAGTGAACGACCCGTCTGCCGTGATGCAGGGGTGGTTGGTCATGTCGTAAAAGATAAGACCATCGTCTATCGCTACCATGTCACCATGGCAGGCCAGATCAATGAAGAACAGTTGGTCGACCCCCCAACTTATCGACTTGTAGTTTCGCATCAGGCAGCCGGCTTTGACGACGTTGCTATTGACCAACAGCGTCGATGGGACAATTCCGAGCGACCGCGTTTTGCCCACCAAATAGAGATCAGTCAGGCACTGTTGGCCCGAATACACGTAAATCTCACCCCCTTGCCGGTACTTTATGCCTTTGTCTTGCACCAGATGGCTTGTGGAGGTGATGACTGCCGCGGCGGGGTAGGCCAACGCAAGTCTCGCGAAAGACGTAAGCGCCCCTGGCGCGAGCCAGTCGTCGTCATGCAACAATTTGATCCAGGGACCGCGACACGCAAGCATCGCATTGTTCGTGTTCTCGACCTGACCACGGCCTCTGCGGTTCTCGACGACTCGGATGCGCGGTTCTGTGCTGACATATTCGGACAAGAGGCGACAACTCTCGCCCACTAACCCTTCGTCGTCGCTGATCACCATTTCCCAATCGGAGAAGTCCTGCTGCAGCACGCTTTCGATCGCGCGTTGCAGCCCAAAAGGACGTCGAAAGGTTGGGATCGCGACCGAAATGAACGACCGGAGTTCCGCCTCGCTGTTCGACAGTTCTGCTGGAGACACAATCATCATCCCCTAGACGCAAGACCGCTCAACAATAACAGTTCTCGGGGAGCGGCAACATCCTAGATGTCCGGATGTGGCCCTTAGCGGACAAATCCGCGTCCTGAACAGTTGGACCGCTCTTGCCGCTTAGCGGACCTGGCCATCAGCTCCAATGTCCGCGTTGGCCCATAAGCGGCCTTCCTCTCCTTACGGCTGTAACCATCTCCCTCCGGGGAGACATCGTTCGGTAGCGCGCGCCGCTCCATTCTTGGCGTGGCCCGCGCGAACACAAGCGCAGCCACGCGTCCGTCCGGAAGCCTGCATTGGGTTGCGCAGGATGGATTGCGACAGCGCATTCGCAACCGTGACGAAAGGGTTCTACGATGTCTTATAATTTTCTGCTGGCGTCGTGGGGGACCCTCGGGAATTTGAGCCCGCTGCTGACTGCGGCGCGGAGATTGCACCGGAATGGACATCATATCCGGGTGATGGCGGATCCGGCGATGCGCTCGGAAGTCGAGGCCTCCGGCTTTGCATTTGTCGCATGGCGCCGCGCCCCGACCGGAAAGGCTGCGGATCCGGTGGACGTCTCGGATGTGAAAGACTTTCTACGCCAGGCCGTCTTTGATCCTGCTGCGCTCTATGCGGCCGATGTACGGGATGAGATCGGCCGTATGCCGACGGATGCCGTTCTCGTGCTTGACGTGCTGTTTGGAGCTGCGCTCGGGGCGGAGGCGTCAGGCGTGCCTTTCGCTCTGCTGTCCCCTCATGTCAGCATTCGGCCCCTGCCGGGAATGCCGCCGGCCACCAGCGGGTTGAGGCAACCGAAAACGTCGGAAGAGCGCGCCGAAGTCGACGCCGCCAATGCCAGGCTTACCGAAACACTCAATGTGTTTCTGCCAAGTCTCAACCGCGCGCGTGCCGATCTGGGTCTTCCGCTTCTGGCAGATGTCTACGATCTGTTCGATCGGGCCAACCGGCTTTTGCTCGCGACCAGTCGAGCGTTCGACTTTCAAGCGGACGCGCTGCCCGACAATTTCCGCTATGTCGGACCGCTGCTCGATGTACCGAACTGGTCAAAATCTCGGCAGACGGAGGCGTGGCGAGCGCCATGGTCGGCTCAGTCGGATCGTCCTCGCGGGCTGATCGCATGCAGCACGGGCGCGCAGGGTCAGCGCGAGCTGTTTCAGCGCATTATCAACGCGATGGAGGCGGTCGAGATCGATGCCCTTGCAACAGCCGGTCCCAATGTCGACGTCGCCGATCTCCGGGCTCCGAAGAACGTGCATTTGGTCCGGGGCGCTCCCCATGACCTCGTCATGAAGGATGTTTCCGTGGTGATCTCGCAAGGCGGCCACGGAACGACCACGCGTTCACTCATCAACGGACTGCCGCAGCTCATCCTGCCAATGGGGCGAGACCAGGCTGCCAACGCCGCGCGCGTCGAAGCGAAGGGGGCAGGGCTTCAATTGCCTCCAACCGCCTCCGAAGCGGAAATTGCCGCGGCGGTGAACCGATTGATTGCAGAGCCGCAATTCAGGAAGGCGGCCTGTCTGCTCGGCGAGGCCATGAAAGTCGAT
The DNA here is from genome assembly GCF_052114925.1 of Bradyrhizobium sp. 2TAF36. Classification (NCBI taxonomy): domain Bacteria; kingdom Pseudomonadati; phylum Pseudomonadota; class Alphaproteobacteria; order Hyphomicrobiales; family Nitrobacteraceae; genus Bradyrhizobium; species Bradyrhizobium sp. 2TAF36. The sequence continues at coordinate 2,749 of NZ_JBFRFR010000059.1, forward strand.
ATCGATCGGTCCGGCCTCGTCGACGAGATGGAGGCGATCGCCACCATTGGCCGCGCGGCGAGACCGCAACCGAAGAAACAATCGCTTCGAAAATCTGCCTGACGGATCGCAAGGCGAATGAGCGGCGCACCGTTCGTGAACGATGCGCCGCTCGTTGGTTCATGCCGCTTTGGCGTCGACGCTGCCGATCCAGTTGCGGGCCAGCGTGACGTCGGCCTGCGACAATTGATGGCCTGCCGGCAGGACCTTGTGGTCGACACGCGCGCCGGCTTCCGACAACAGCGCCGCAAGCGTTGCCGAATTGCTCGCCGGCACGATCGGATCGGCCTGCCCGGACAGCAGCAGAATCGGCTTGCCGCCAAGCTCTGCCTTCGGCGGATCCGACAGCGGCACCATGGCACGCAGCAGGATTGCGCCTGCCAGGACGTCCGGCTTCAGCAGCAACAGCGCGGCTGCGATGTTGGCGCCGTTGGAGAAGCCGACCGCAACCGGCGCGGCGATGCCGTATTGCTTCCGCGCATCCGCGACGAAGTCGCCGAGCTCCAGCGCGCGCCGGCGCACGTCGTCCTCGTCGAACACGCCCTCGGCGAGACGGCGGAAGAAGCGCGGCATGCCGTGCTCGAGCACGCGGCCACGCGGCGAGAGCAGCGCGGAGCCGGGCGAGATCATCTTGCCGAGCCCAAGCAGGTCGTTCTCGTCACCGCCGGTGCCGTGCAGCAGCAGCATCGGAGGGGAGCCCGCGCTGGTCGCGGGCTCGAAACGATGGATGAATGTGCTCTCGGTCATGACGCGCTTTCTTCCAGGCTCGGCAGAACATTTTCGATCTGCTTGCGCTGCGCTTCGAGGAAACTCGGCAGCTTCAGATCACGTCCCAGCGTTGCGACCGGTTCGTCGACGGCGAAGCCGGGGATATCGGTCGCGATTTCGAACAGCACGCCGCCGGGTTCGCGGAAGTAGATCGAGCGGAAGTAGTTGCGGTCCCTCTGCTCGGTCGGATGCAGGCCGTGATTGCTCACGAGCTTTTGCGCCATCCGGCCCTGCTCGGCGTCGTCGGCCGCGCGGAAGGCGATGTGATGGACGGAGCCGCCGCCCTGATGTCCGCGCAAAAAGCCCTTGGCCTCGTAGATGTCGACGACGCTGCCTTCGGCATCGCCCGGCGCCTTGAAGCGGATCACCGAGCCCTCGCGTCCGGTCTCCTTGAAGCCGAACACGTCGGTGAGCACGGAAGCCGTCTTCGCCGCGCTGTCGAGCAGCAAGGTCACGCCATGGAAGCCGCGGATCGCGTGCTCGGCCGGGACGTCGCCATTGCTCCAGCCGGGCTCGTTCTCGGCACCGGGGACACCCACAAGCGCGAGCGCCATGCCGTCAGGGTCGGTGAACGGCAGCACGGACTCGCCAAAACGCTTCTCCAGCGCCTCGTAGGCGATGTCCTTCTCGGTGAAGCGCTGCGTCCAGTAGCCGAGCGAGCGCTGCGGCACACGGAAGGCGGTCTGATGGGTCTCGCCGACGCCGCGGCGACCGGCGGGCACGCCGGCCCAGGGGAAGAAGGTCAGGATGGTGCCGGGGCGGCCGGTCTCGTCGCCGTAATAGAAGTGGTAAGTGCCGGGATCGTCGAAATTGACCGTCTTCTTGACGAAGCGCAGGCCGAGATCCCGGGTGTAGAAGCCGAAATTGCGGATGGGATCGCCGGCGATCGCGGTGACGTGGTGCAGTCCAGACATTGTCGTCCTCCAGAATTCGGGGAGCGGTCTTGCTCTGGGTGGAAATATCGTTCCGCTTTGGATTGGAGACAATCCATGCAAATATGACATCTATGTCTACGATTTGGAAACAATCGCCGGGGGCCGGCCCTTGGATAAGGTCGCCAGCCTCCGGGCCTTCGTGAAGGTGGTCGAAAGCGGCAGTTTTGCCGAGGCGGGCCGGCAGCTGCGGCTGTCGCGCTCGGCGATCAGCAAATACATCGCCGACCTCGAGGAGAGCCTCGGCGTCCAGCTTCTGAACCGGACGACGCGCCACGCAAGCCCGACCGAGAACGGCCAGCGCTACTTCGAGCGCGCGGTCGTGATCCTCTCGGAGATCGAGGCCGCCGATCAGGCGGTGGCGCAGGCCCAGTCGGCGCCGCGCGGCCTGCTACGGGTCAACGCGCCGATGTCGTTCGGCACGATGCGGCTCGGTCCTGTGCTGGCCGATTTCATGGCGCGCTATGGCGAGCTTCAGCTCCAGATCGTGCTCAGCGACGATCTGCTCGATCCCGTCCAGGACGGCTTTGACGTGACGCTGCGGATTGCGGAATTGGAATCCTCGAGTTTGATCGCGCGAAAAATCATGCCGGTGGCGCGCATGATCTGCGCTTCGCCCGATTATCTCGCGCGTCACGGCACGCCAAAGCATCCGCAGGACCTGCGCGAGCATGTCTCGTTGACCTACGGCTTCCTGCTGACAGGCAATCAGTGGAAGCTCACGGGCAGCGACGGCGATCACTGGATCCAGCCGGCCTGGTCGCTCTGCGTCAACAATGCCGAAGTGCTGCGCGACGTCGCGATCAAGGGCAGGGGGCTCGCGCTGCTGCCGGAGTTCATTGCCGCCGATGCGTTGAAGAAGGGCGAGCTGCGGACGGTGCTGGACAAATATTCCGCGCCGCCACTGGCGCTCTATGCGGTCTATCCGCCGACCCGGCATTTGTCGGTGAAGGTGCGGCTGTTCATCGATTTTCTGGTTGAGCGGTTTGGGCGCGAGGAGGAGGCGGGTGTGCGGACGCGCTGAGGTAGGCGCGGGCTCATCAAGCGGCCGGCCGATGTCTGCTTGGCCCCGAACAGCGGCCGAGAAGCGGGGTATTTTGCCTTTGGGCCAGAAGGCGGCACAAACGGATGGGCAATCCTTGCAACCCATTGTAGAATAGGGGCGGCTTGGAATTGCGTACCATGGCGCAGGAGCGGCCAGTCCGGGTTGAGCGCAGGTTAGCGGCTATCTTGGCCGCCGACGTGGTTGGCTATTCGCGACTCATGCATCGCGACGAAGAGGACACACACGCTAGACTGACTTCCCTTTTAACGGAGGCTGTCCACCCGGCGATCGCCGAACACCGCGGCCGCATCGTCAAGAATACCGGCGACGGATTCCTGGCAGAGTTTCCAAGCGCGGTCGAAGCGGTCCGCGGGGCCGTGCAGTTCCAGACCCGTATCAAGGAGATAACGATCGACGAATTAGGAGACACGCGCATTGCTTTGCGCGTGGGTATCAATATCGGCGACGTAATCGTCGAACCCCACGACATCTTTGGGGATGGCGTTAACATCGCGGCTCGGCTTGAGGGCATCGCGGAGCCGGGCGGCATATGCATCGCGTCTTCTGCCTACGATCAAATCCGAGGCAAGGTCGGGGTACAGTTCGCTGATTTGGGCGAGCAAAACCTCAAGAACATTGCTTGTCCCATCAGATCCTACGCCGTGGTCTGGGAGACGCCTAGCCAAGCGACACGGGCCTCAACTGCGACCACGTCGCCCACGATACTTGGCCACGGTAGCGAGCCAGTCTCGCATGTTCGCCAAAGGAAGTACCCGTTTGGTCCGTTCAGGATTGTGAGAAGCCACGAGGAAACGGGCCTGATCGGCCACAGCGCGGTAAAAGAAACCGCTGCTCGCCGAGCAATGCATCTACTGGCCAACATCAAATCTGGTCCCAATACCGTACTCGGCATGATGTTCTTACTGGCAGCGGTAGGCGCTTTGGCCGTTGGATTGATTGGCTATTGGACGACCTGGAAACCGGCTCGCACCGAGCTTGTGCACGCGAGTACTGCACCGCGCACGCCGACGGGCTCAGTGATCAAGCCGACCCACTCTCAGGGGCCGATAGTTCTGATCCTCCCTCTCATCAATAATACTGGAGACCCAAGATATGATGCAGTTGCCTCGATCTTGACCGAGCATATTGGCGCCTCGATTGGCAAGTTCTCTTCCTTGCGTGTCATCGAGCGCTCCCTCGCTGAACCAATGACGACGACCGAATACGGGCAACTAGCACGAAAAACGAGCGCCCAGTATGTCATTGGTGGCAGCCTGAGAGGTTCGGCCAAAGGCATGGCTATCAGTATTCAACTGAGTGATGCGCTCGCGGCGAGTTCGGTATGGTCAAGGAACTTTGAGGTTGGCTCCGAAATTATCTCGTCGACATCGCTTCAAGACGAACTCGCTGGTCAAGCTGCAACGTTAATCGCTGCCTATCCGGGTGCTATTGCGACCGCCGAGTACAAGCGGGTGCAGGCGAAGCCGACCGGCGAGCTCAGCTCTTATGAGTGCATTATCCAAGGCGTACTTGCAGGAACGGTCGGCACACCCGCAGCGGTGATCAGAGCGCGCGAATGTCTCGATCGCGTCACCCGCGAGGAGTCCGCCAACGCCACTGCCTGGGCAGTATTGGCTGGCGTTATGCTCAATCAGCGGTCGTTTGGGTTCGGATTGCCTCAAGACGAAGCGAGAAGCATCGACAAGCGGCTCTATCTCAACGAAGCGATCTTGAAGGCATCACTGCGTGCGGCCGAGCTAGCGCCGGATGATAGCTTCGTTCGCTTTCGCCTGGCCATTGGATACTTCGCCAATTGTCAGACCGACTTGCTGCAGTACGAAGCTGAAAGGGCGATTGCACTCAATCCATATGATGCCTACGCGATAGGTTCGTTGGGGCTTAGCCTGGCGTTTTCGGGACATTGGGATGCTGGCGCGGCCATGGCCGAAAAAGCGCTTGGCTTAATGGGAGCGAGTGCACCGAGCTTGTGGTGGTATGCGCCCGCAAAGCGACATTGGTCTAGAGGTGAACATCAGGAAGCTTACGAAACATTTCGCCGTGGTTACGTCGAGGGTCTTTGGCTTAGTCATCTCAACATGGCTTACGCGCTCGCATCCCTCGACAGGCTCGACGAAGCAAAAGCCCATGTTACCAAGCTATTGAAACTTGAGCCTGAGTTCTCCATACGCGAGGCAAACAGCTTCTTTCGGACGTACTGCCTCGAACCTTCGTTCCGCGAAAAAATGGCGAGCGCGTTGCGTAAAGCCGGGCTACCTGAGGAATGACAACGGTCCACCGCGGAGTTCGGCTTCGGGTCGCAAGCGGAAGGCGCTAGCGATCAGATGGTCCGCCAGGCCAAATCCGGGCTCGGCAAACTGGTCTGAGCATCCCTAACTGACTGAACGCTGCTCGGCCGGCCGGAGCAGATCGTCCAGCGCACTCATCGAGGCATCACGAAGTGCGGTGAGATCGCGCGCGGCGCTCTGGCATTCGGATGGGGACATCGAGGGCGCCGCCAGTTCGATCTCACGGCTGCGCTCGAACAAGCGGACGAGGCCGAGCGCGCCGGCGGCGCTGCCGAGCTGGTGCGTGAGCCGCGCAAGCTGCTTGTGATCGCCAATCGCTGCCGCCTTGGCGATGTCTGCGATCAGCTTGCCGCTGGTCTCCCCCAGCAAATGATGGAGCTTTTCGATTTGCGCGGGGCCGAGCAGCTCGCGCTGGTCGTCGAGGAAATGCAGGTCGATCAATGCGCCCGCGGCGAGTTGTGGTGCGGCCGGCTCATCCGGGGCGTCCTCGATCGCCTCGCGCAGCGCGTTGATCAGGATCGGCTTGCTGACGACCTTGGCGATGCCGGCGCTTGCGAGTCGCTCGCGGGCACTGGTGGACACGTCGGCGGTCACGGCGATGATGCGCGGCATTTTCGGCAGACCGAGCTTGCCGATTCGCGATGCCGCCTCGACGCCGTCCATGTCGGGCATGTGCAGATCCATCAGGATGATGTCGAATGCCTGATCGCGGGCGAGCGCGATGGCCGACGCGCCGTCTCTCGCGATCGTCGCGCGATGGCCGAGCCGGTTCAGGATCGCCTCGCCGACCTCGCAATTGACGGGATCGTCGTCGACCAGCAGCACCCGGAGCTGCCGCGACGGCGGCGGGACCGCGCCTTGCGCGACGCCGCTTGCGGCGAGGCCGAGCGGCACCTGAAGCGTGAACGTGCTGCCCGCGCCCGGCGTGCTCTCCACCGTCAGCTCGCCGCGCATCAGGCGCGTGAGCCGGCGCGCGATCGCGAGTCCGAGGCCGGTGCCGCCGAACCGCCGCGCGATGCTGTCGTCGGCCTGGACGAAATCGTCGAAGATGCGCTCGTGCATGTCGGGCGCGATGCCGATGCCGGTATCGCGAACGGTGATGCGCAGCAGGACATGATCGTCGCGTTGCTCGGCGGCCGCCGCGAGCGCAATTCCGCCGTGCGGGGTGAACTTGATGGCATTGCCGATCAGATTGAGCAGGATGCGGTTGAGCCTGACCGGATCGCCGTGCACCGATGTGTCGACCGTCGCATCGCAGGCGAGGTCGAAGGTCAGGCCCTTGCCGAAGGCTTGCGGACACATCAGCTCCGCTGCGGTCTCGATCAGCTGGTGGAGGCGGAAGTCGCGCGTCTCCAGCGTTTCGGTGCTGGCCTCCAGGCGGGCATATTCCAGGATGGCATCGACCAGCGCGATCAGCGTTTCGCCCGATGCCTCCGCAGTCGCGAGGTGGCGGCGCTGGGCCTCGCCGAGGCTGCCGTCGTCGAGCAGCTGCAGCACGCCCATGACGCCGTTCAGCGGCGTGCGCAGCTCGTGGCTGACGACGGCGAGGAAGCGCGACTTGGTCTCGTTGGCCAGCACGGCGGCCCTGCGCGCGCGCTCGGCCGCGTCATGCTCGGCCAGGGCCTGATCGCGGGTCTTTTCGAGTTCGGCGGTCCGCTCGACGACCTTGCGCTCGAGCGTCGCATAGGAGTCGCGCAAGTGAGCGGCCATCCGGTTGAACTGGTCGCCGAGCGCTTCCAGCTCGTCGCCGGTCTTGATCGCGAGCCGCAAGCCGAGATCGCCGCTGCCGATCCGCCGCGCGCCCTGCGTCAGGATCTGGATCGGCACGGTCATGCGCCGGCTGAGCCAGAGGGACACCAGGACCGCGCAGGCGAGCAGGACGACCAGGAGAAACGTCGCGCGTCCGATCGATGCATAGATCGGGGCGTAGGCTTCGCTGAGCGGAAGCTCGACGAACACCAGCCAGCCGAGCGAGGGGACCGTCGCATAGGTCGAGAGCACGCGCAGGCCTGTTAGATCCCCCTTGACCAGGCCGCCCGAAGGCGGCCCCACGCCATCGAGTGCGGCGCGCACGTCGGCATGCCCGGAGAGATCGGTCCGTTGCAGCGCCGGCCACAGATCGGGATGCGCGATCAGGACTCCCATGCGGTCGACCACATAGGCCTTGCCGGTGTTGCCGACCCTGATCCCGGCGACGAGGTCCCAGATGAAGCGCAGATTGACGTCGGCTACGATCACATTGGGATTCCGTCCGGTCCCGCGCGTGGCGAGCGTCATGAACGGCTCGGTGTCGCCGAGGAAGTAGACCGGCCCGTAATAGGCCCGGCTTTCATTGGCACCGCGGAAGGCCGGCGAGGCCGAGAGATCGGCCTTGCTGCCGACTCTGTCCGCGACACGGCGCGACACGCGCACCTGCTCGCGGCCCTGCGAATCGAGCTCGGCAATTTCCGCGATCGCGGGCGAGAGGCGCAGGAGCCGGATGGCGTTCAGGCGGTCGTCTTCGTTGCTCGACAGCTCCGGAGGCAGCCGCGAGAGCCATCTGATCTGGCTTTCGATCTGGCCGATGAACTGGCCGATCTGGATGGCCGCGCTTGCTGCCTGCTCGCGCTGGGTCGCCGCGAGAAGCTGCTTCTGCTCGCGATAGGAGAACCAGACGTCGAAGCCGGTGTTGATGGCGAGTGCGGCAAAGGCGAGGGCGACGATCGAGTAGAGATATTTTCGGAACAACCGGCCCGGGGGCGTCCGCAAATGTCCCTGGTCGATCGCCTCGTTCACTCGCGGATCTCGTCGGCGCGCGCCAGCAGCGTGAATGGAATGTTCAATCCGAGCGAGCGGGCGACAGTGCGGTTGATCAGGAGCTCGTATTTCCGCGGCGATTGCACCGGCAGATCTCCGGCCTTGGTGCCGCGCAGGATGAGATCGACGTAATCGGCCGAGCGCACCTCCAGCGTCGGCCCGTAGCTCATCAGTCCGCCCGCATCCATGAAGTAATGGAACGGATAGATCGTGGGGACGCGATGCTTGGCCGCCGCCGCCACGACCGCCTGACGGTGGACCACGAGGAAGCTGTCGACCAGCGCAACCAGCGCCGCCTTGGGCGGTTCGGAAAAGCGCCTGATGGTTTCGTCGATGTCCGTTGGCGCGTTAACGGGCGCGGGGGCCACGGACACCCCTGATGTCGCAGCTTCCTGCTCGATCGATTCGAGGAAGAAGCGCCCGGCGCGGGGCGTGGTCGCCGGGTTGAAAAGGACGCCGACGCGCGCGAGACCCGGCACCGCCTCCCTGATGAGCTGAAGCCATTTGCCGCCCATTTCGGCGGTGCTGTTGGTGAAGCCGGTGACGTTGCCGCCCGGATGCGCGAGGCTTTCGACGAAGCCGTTGCCGACGGGATCGTTGGCGGTCGCGAAAACGATCGGGATGGTTTTGGTGGCGGCAAAGACTGCGGCGGTTTCGATGGTCGAGCCGGTCAGGATCACGTCCGGCTTGAGCTCGAGCAACTCCTGGACCGCGGTCTTGAGCTTGTCCGGTCCGCCGAAGGTCGAACGAAGTTCGAGGCGGAAGTTGACGCCTTCGACCCAGCCTCGCTGCCTCAAGCCGACGATGAGACCACCCAGGCGGGAGGTCGGGCTGTCGGTCATGCTCCGTCTGGTCAGTTCGTCGTCGAGCGGCAATCCCGTCAGCGAGGCAACGATCCGCATGCGATCTGACGTTGCGCCGATCGCAATCCATCCTGCAGCGGTTGTGCCCGCGAGGCGAATGAAGCCGCGGCGATCGAGCGCGAACGCGGAAGGCCGTTCGGTCATGGAATTCTTTGCACGATGGTCTGTCCCAAGCCGGATGCTTAACGCGAAAGGGCGGTGTCCACAATTGATGAAAAAATGCGCTTATGAATGTTCATTCGCAGCATTCGGCAGTCCGATACCGTATTCCTACCCGGCCAAAGAGTCGCTGTTTCGAGCTTTGTCTGCTCCGTGACGATCTGCAACGCATTGTGGCGTTGCAACATTTCCCGTCTCGTTGAGACGACGGTTCGGAGAAGTCGATTTCTGAGCGGCTGATTTTTTGAAGCGTTGTTTCAGGTTTGTTTCGAAGGTTGTCGATGCGCAAAATCTATCTTCTTCCGGCCCTCGTGGGCCTGCTGACCTCTGTTGCAGCCGGGCCGCTCGCGGCTCAGGGAGTGGTGCCGAAGCAGAAGGCTGCGCCGGCACCCAGAGCCGCCGCTGCCGGTGCGGCGCCAGCTGCCGCCGCCGGTGCGCCGGTCGCTGCTGCGACCGAGACGCCGGCCGCCGGTGCGGACGACAAGACGACCAAGGCGATCGACGGCTTCCGCTCCGCCAAATTCGGCATGAACGAATCCGACGTGCGCGCGGCGATGACCAAGGACTTCAGCGCCAAGCCCGACGCGATCAGGGCGCAGGACAACGCGTCCGAGCTGACGCACAGTCTGCTGCTCTCCGTTCCCGAGCTGCTGCCGAACGGCGGCACCGCCGAGCTCTCCTATGTGTTCGGCTACAAGTCCAAGTCGCTGATCCAGGTCGGCTCGGTCTGGTCGAAGGGGACCGACACGGCGATGACGCCGGAGAAGCTGTTCTCCAACGCCAACATCCTGCGCGCCCATTTCATGGGCGAAGGCTTCAAGCCCGATTCGATCGCGATGAACATGCCCGTCGCCGGCGGCATCGTGATGTTCCGTGGCAGCGACGCCAAGGATCGCTCGGTGATCCTGCTTCTGCAGGGCACGTTCGAGAACAAGGAGAACAACCAGCGTGTGCTGACCCCGACCAGCCTGCTGCTGTTCTACGTCGCGGACGCCAAGAGCCCCGACATCTTCAAGCTGCCGCCCGGCCAGTTCTGATGCCGGACGACCTCACGACATTCTCCCACCCGGTTGTGGATCGGCGCGAATGCCGATGAAGAGGATATGAAATGCGCGGACCATCTGCGACGCGACACAATGACGAGCTGACGACGCTGCGGAGGCTGGCACGCTTCCGCTCGATGTCGCTGCTCTGCGCGATGCAGATGGTCTTCCTGCCGGTGTTCAGCGTCCGCCTGCAGGCGCAGACGGCGAACGTGATCACCCCGGACGGCCGCACCGGGACGAGCCTTCAGACATCAGGCAGCGTGACCAACGTCACGACGTCGACGATTTCGGGCAACAACGCCTTCAACTCGTTCTCGCAGTTCAGCGTCGGGCAGGGCAACACCGTCAATCTGCAGCTGCCGACCGGCACGCAGAACCTCGTCAACATCGTTCGCGACGCCCCGGTCTACGTCAACGGCACGCTGAACTCCTACATGAACGGCGCGATCGGCGGTAACGTCTATTTCGCCGACCCCAAGGGGTTCGTGGTCGGCCGCAGCGGCACGGTGAATGTCGGCAGCCTCAACGTCTCGACGCCGACACGCGAGTTCACCGACAGCCTGATCGGCGCAGGCGGGCAGATCAACCAGTCGGCGGTCGGCAATCTGATGGCGGGCTCGTTCCCTGTCTCGCCCGACGGCAACATCCGTATCTATGGCCGCATCAACGCGATCGACGGTGTGCGCCTGACCGGGCAGAACGTCTTTGTCGGCGGCGCCAGCCAGCGCGACATCGCCAATCTCGACCACGCCGCGAAGTTCGCAGCCTCCGTCAACTCCAAGGGCCTGCGCAGCGCCAGCGCGATCACCGTGAGCAACGGCTCGATCCATATCGGCGCCGTCAACAACGCCAGGATCAACGGACGCCTCACTGCGCAGAGCAAGAGCGCGACGCCGAGCAACATCACGGTTCAGGCCGGCAACAACATCGATGTCGGCAAGAAGGCCAATCTCAACATCGCAAGCGCAAACGGCAATGCCGGAGAGATCCGCCTGAAGGCGGCGCAGAACCTGACCGTCGCGGGCGGCGCCAGGTTCGATGCCAGTGCGAAGACGGGCAATGCCGGTCTCGTCGACTTCAGCGCGAACGGGATCATCGACATTGGGAAAGGCATCAAGGTCGATCTCAGTGCGGACAACGGCAAGGCCGGCACGCTGCTGATCGACCCGACCGACGTGGTCGTGGGTGATGCCGCTCAGGGCGACACCGGCGTGACGCTGTCGAACAGCTCCATCGTGAATGCGCTCGCCGGGCTCAGCGCCGGTGCCGACTACCTCATCCAGGCCGATCATTCCATCACGCTCGCCGCGCATGCGATGATCGATGCCCGCCGTCTCGATGGCTCCGGCCATTCGACCGGCAACGCCAACAACGTCATCATAGACGCGCCGAACATCGAGATCATGAATGGCGCGCAGATCCTGGCCCAGTCGGTCAACTTCGGCGGGACCACCTACGCCGACGGCAACGTGACGCTGAGGGCAACGGCGAGCGACATCAAGCTGTCCGGCCAGGCCACCGCCGCGACGGCGATCACGGTCGACGGCAAGATTACCGGCGGCATCGTCTCGATCACCGCAACCTCGACGGCCGTGTCGAGCTTCCTGAACGGTTCGGTGGCCGGTGATTTCGCGCTTGTCGGCTCGACGCTTGCCGCCTCGCTGCTCGGGCTCAATGGCGGCTATGTCGCGGCAAGCGCGACTGCGACCATCAACATCAACAGCCATGCCGACATCAACGGCCGTGGCGACGTCACCATTTCCGCGCATGCCACGGAGACCGCGTCGGATCCGGCGGTCGCCTCCACCTTGCTCGGCAGCCTCACGCCGGTCGCGGCCGGCGTGGTCGTCGGCAAGATCGACGGCACTGCCACGACCAACGTGGCCTCGGGCGCGACGGTCAACGCCGGCGGCAACCTCGAGATCAAGGCGCTCAACGATGCGACCATCGCCATCTCGGCCCTCGCGGCGTCGACGAGCGCGCAGATTGTCCCGACGGTGGCCTATTCCACGGGATCGGTGACGACGACCGCCAACGTCGCGACCGGCGCGCATATTGCTGCCGGCACGGTGAACACGAGCGGCAGCACCCTGAAGGTGCGCGCGATCAACAACAACTCGTTCTCGACCAGCGCAACGTCGGTTGCGGCGCCCGGAACGGGGGCGAGCGGTGCTGTCGGCGGCGCGTTCGCCATCAGCGACATCACGACGTCCGCGACCGCGACGCTCGGCGCATCGCTCGGAACCGATACCGCCAACCGGATGAACGGGTCCGTTCTGGTCGAAGCGACGTCCGATACCACGCTCAATTCCACGATGGCTTCGTCCATCGCCGGCCTCCCGGCACTGATCGCGGCAATCGAAAGAGGACTGCGTGCCGTCACCGCGCCGACGTCGATCATCAGGGACCATATGGGCTCGCTGATGCCGTTGAGCTTCGATTTCAAAGTCGCAGGCGCGCTCTCGCTGGCCAACAGCACGCAGAGCGCAACCGCTGCGATCGCGCAGAATCCGAGCGGCGGCGCGCCGAGCATCTATGCCAGCGGCAACGTCGCCGTCGCCAGCAACGTCATCGATCGCGGCGTTCGCAGCAATGCGACGTCCAGCGCGATCACGAAGGACCCGGTGTCCGGCGAGAGCACCGCGATCAGCGCGGCCGTCGCCTGGGGCAATTTCACCCACAATTCGAACGCCTATATCGGCGGCGGAACCCTGGTCAACGCGGCGAATATCGCCGTCGATGCCACCACCGAATTGCCGATCACCAACACCTGGCTGAAGTGGGATGGTTTGGGCGCGGTGCTGAGCCACCTCAACGGCAATCTCGGCGTCGGCGGCAACATCCTGACCAGCTACGCCAATGCCACCGCGGACGCTGGCGACACGATCGGCATCGCCGGTTCGCTGAACCATTTCGTCGTGAACAACAACACGACGGCGTGGGTGGCCGGCAGCGCGAGCCTGACGGCAACCTGCGCGACCGCGGCCTGCGGCAGTGGCACCGGCTGGTCGGTCGGGATGGACAATGGCGACGTCCATACCTACAACGCCAGCCTCCAGATCGCGGCCACCACGACCACGGCGTCGATCGACGCCGCCGGCAATGTCGGCACGCTCGGCTTCCTGTTCGGCAACACCTCGGGCGGCTCCTCCGTCGGCGGCGCGCTCAATCTCGTCCAGTTCAACACCAATACCATCGCCGGCGTTTCGGACCGTGCGACGCTGCGTGCTGCGGACGACATCGCCGTCAACGCGATCACTTCCGACCGGTTCGTCGCTGTCGCACCGTCGTCCGGCAAGGCTGCCGGCACGCTGGCGCTGAACGGCATCACTTCGCTCGGTTTCCTGAACAACACGACGCACGCGTCGATCTCGAGCCAGGCCACCGTCTATGCCCCGACCGTCGGCATTCTGGCGCAGCAGGATCTGTCGGTCGTGACGCTGTCCGGCGCGATGAGCTATAACGGGAGCGGCGGTTCGGCGGTCGGCTTGTCGGTCGCCTATCTCGGCGCAAATACCGACACCTCCGCCTATATCGGCGACAACCATTCCGACATCCGGCCCGGCGTGTTCAGCGCCAACGATCCGTTCGCCGGCACCAGCGGCGGAAGCGGGGCGGTCAATGTCGACAATCTGACACTCAGCGCGACCACTTCGGGACGCATCACGGCGGCCGCCGTCGCGGCAGCCGTCTCCGACCCGGCGTCGTCGAGTTTCTCCGACAAGGCAGGCGCTGCCGGCGCCGCCTCGACCGGAGGCACCGCCGGCGTGACGACGGCGGCGGGCAAGATTGGTTCGACCTCGGGATCGAGCACAAGCGGCTTCAGCCTCGATCTCGCCGGCAGCTCGTCGGTGAGCGACGTCTCGCTCGGCACCAGCGCCTATATCAGGAACACGACGGTCAACAAGTACACCACGACCGGCGCCGTGCTGACCAACACGATCGTTCAGGCGCTGAACGACACTATGCTCAACAATGGTTCCGGCTCCGCGGCGCTCAATCTGGCCGGAGGGTCTGCCACGGGGGCTGCGATCGGCGGCGCGATCGCGGCGGCGATGTCGAACAATGCGACGCTCGCCTATATCTACGGCACCACCATGAACAACCAGAGTTCGGTGACGGTGCAGGCGCTCAATGGCGGCTCGGAGACCGTCGTTGCCATCGGCGTGGCGGGATCGAAATCCAATTCAGCGTCGCTGTCGGCCTCCGTCGGCATCATCACTGACAGCGCCAACGCCTATATCGAGAGCTCGACGATCACGGGGCAGGCGTCCGGCGTCAACCGGGCGCTCGAGGTCGATGCCTACCAGACCACGAACATCGCGATCGGCGGCGGCTCTCTCTATATATCGGGCGGCCAGGCCGGAGTCGGCATCGGGCTGACCTATGCCTCGATCGCCGATCCCACGGGCGGAAACGCGACCGACGCGCATATCCGCAGCACGGCGATCTCGAATTACGACACCCTGTTGGTGATGGCCGACAGCGCCAGCGTGATTGCGGCCGGTGCGGCCTCAGGCGGGGGCGGGGCCAGCGCCAACGGACTTGCCGGCGCGATCGTCGTCAGCGAGATCACGCCGACCACGACAGCCTATATCAACAGCGGCTCGACGGTGAGCATCAATGTCGGCCGCGTGACGGTGCTGGCGGACAGCGGCGCGGTGTCGGCGCTCGACACTGCGCTCGGCAACCTCGTCAAGAAGTCGAACAACAATCTTCTCGCGTCGGATACCTGCACGGTCGCCGGTGGCACGGGCGGGCAGAACTGCATCGACTTCAGCGCGGCTGCGCTCAACGGCGGCACGGGCAACGGTCCGGGAGCCAGCATCGTCTCCGTTGCGGGTCTCATCCAGGCGGGCAAGAACAATGTCGGCGCCTCGATCGTCTACAACACCATCGCAACCACGCATTCGGCCTATATCGCCAACGTCCTGATGACCGCCGGCAGCAACGGCAATGTCAGTGTGAGCGCGGTCGACTCCTCCAAGATCCAGGCGGTCACGATCGGCTTTGGTCTGGCGACCGGACAGTTTGCGGGCGTCGGCGGTACCACGATCAGCAGCATCTCCAATACCGTTACGGCGGCCATCGGCAACGGCCAGTCCAGCGCGACGCAATCGTCCGTCACGGCCAAGAACATTTCCGTCAACGCGACCGACAATTCCAGCATCACCGGAACCGCCGCCGTCGCGGGAGCCTCGACGCAAGGCAGCGCCGCGGGCCTGGCACTCGTCTACAGCAGCATCGCCAACAATGTCAGCGCTGGCGTGACCGGGTCCAAGCTGACCGCCTCGGGCAGCGTCGCGGTCGGTGCGAACTCGAACGCCAGCATCTCGACCGTCGCCGTCGGTATCGCGATGTCCTCGCAGGTCGGGCTGGCCGGTTCGGTCGCCACCAATCTGATGGGGACCAACGTCACCGCCAGCATCACCGCCGCCGGCACCAACGGGATCAACGGCGCCGACGTCACCGCGACCAACAACGTCGCCGTGATCGCCGGCAACAACGACAAGGCGGCCGTGTTTGCGGGTGCCGTGTCGATCAGCAAGGGCGCTGCCGGCGGTGCCGGCTCGCTGGTCACCAACCAGATCACGGGAACCACCGCGGCCTATATCAGCGGCGCCAACACCAAGGTCGATGCGCTCGGGACCAGCACCACCGACACGCTGTCGGTCAACAGCGGCTCGCTCGTCCATGCCTTCGATCTCGGCACCGCGCATGCCCCGACCGACACCACGCCCGACCTCACCGAGACCCAGGACACCGTGCGCGGCCTTACCGTGGTCGCGAGCTCGCACCAGGCGGTCGTGACCAACGTCGCGTCGGTTGCCGCGAGCAGCGGCATCGCCATCATGATCAACCCGATCACCAATGTGATGAGCGGGCAGACCCGGGCCTATATCGACAGCGCTTCCATCGACACGCGCCTGACCTCGTCGACGCTGGCGCCGCAGATCGAGGTCGCCGCGTCGAGCTTCTCCTATTCCGGCGCGTTCGGTGCCGGCATCGTGGCTCCGACCGGCAACGGCGGCGGCGGCGCTACCATCATCAGCACCACGATGCAGCGCGGTACGTTTGCCTACATCACCAATTCGACTGTCGGCGGCGCGCAGTCGTCGAGCCCGACGGTCGGCGCCGTCACCGTGAAGGCCAATGCCGAGCAGGATGCATCCTCGATCGCGATCGGCTTCAACACCGGCTCGGTCGGGTTGAACGTCTTCCAGGCGACGACTGAAGCCTATGTCGACGGTGGCGCGCTGACGGCCGCATCGCTGACGGTGAACGCCACCAACAACACCGGCATCTTCTCCGCGAACGGCTCCGGCGCCTATGGCAGCCAGGCCGCGATCGGCGCGGCGTTCCTGGTCCAGGTCTCCTCGAACCGGACCGAGGCCTATGTCGGCGACGAATTCCACTATCAGGGCAATGGCGCTGCACACACGACCGCGCTCAATCTGAGCGGCGCGCTCGACGTCGAGGCCACCACCAAGAACCGCTTCGAGGCCTATGCGATCGGCGGTGCGCTCTCGACCGGCACGGCGGCGATCGCCGGCATGGCGAACATCGAGATCGCCAACAACACCACCATCGCCGGTGTCTACGACACCACGTTGCAATCGGTGACGGGTGGTGCGGCTGGCGCGGTCACCATCAACGCGACCGAGGACGTGGCGATCAAGGAGATCGCGGGGGCGCTCGCGGTTGGCGCCAGCGGGGCAGGGGTCGGCATCGGCGCCGCCGCCAACGTCATCAGCTTCAAGAGCCAGACCATTGCGGAAAGCCGCAACAGCAATCTGAACTCGGCTGGCGCGATCAACGTCAATGCGCTCAGCACCAAGGAGGTGCTGTCCTACGCGGTCACCGCGGGCATCGGCGGCAGCGTCGGTATCGGCGCGACGGTCGGCGTCATCATCATCGGCACCAACACCGCCGATGCCGACACCCAGGGCCAGCAGACCGGCCAGCTCAATCAGGGCAACAACGGCACCATCGCGTCCGTGAACAACGGCACCAACCATACGCAAGGCAGCAACGCGGTCGCCAGCGGCACGGCCGGCAATCCGAACAGCGCCAACGTCAGCTCGACCTACGACGTCAGCAGCGTGCTGAGCGGCGGCAACGACGCCGTCGTCGCGCAGATCGCTGGCGGCAACGTCACGGGCACGCAGGTCAATGTCACTGCCACCAGCGCCAATGCGGCCAAGATGTATCTGCTCGGCGCAGGCTTTGCGAAAAATGTCGGCATCGGGGCCGGCATTGGCTACACCAGCGTCAACAGCACCGTGCTCGCCAATCTGAGTGACTACGGACGCAACGGCTCCGGCGTGCTGGTGGCCGCAGATACGCCTTTGGCCGTCTCGGCACCGATTGTCACCGTTGCGGCGGTGGTCAAGGACGCGACCACCGGACCTTATGCCGGCAAGACCATCGACACCGAGGCGATCGCCGGCGGTGCGGCGCTTTACTTCGGCGCCGATGCGGCTGTCGCGGTCGGCAATGTCAGCAACTCCGTGGTGGCGATGCTTGGCGGCCAGATCACCGGCACGGGCGGCACCGGCACTGGCGCCGCGGTCATGGCGCAGGATTCGACGACCCAGGTGGTCTTCACCGGCGGCGTCACCGGCGGCGCCGTGGCTGTCGGCGCTTCGGTCGCAACGGCAAGCCGAACGAGCTCGGTCGCTGCGAGGGTTCTGAACGGCTCCACCGTCAACGTCACGACTCTGGCAGTTGGAGCAAGCGGCGCCGGCACCTTGACCACGACGTCCACAGCACTTGGTGGCGGCATCGTCGCGGGCGTCGGTGCGGATGCGGAGGCCCACGAGAACTCGTCCGTGTTGGCGGAGATCGGCAGCAGTGCCTCGATCACGACGTCGGCGGCCGGCGTCGGCACGCTGGTGTCGGCGTCGATCGCGCCCAACCTGTCGAGCGAGGCAATCGGCGTCTCGGTCGGTGGCGGTGCCGTCGGCGTCGCCATCGCCAAGTCCACGGTCGGCGCCACGGTGACGGCCGATGTCGGCGACAACGTCAGCTTCTCGGGCGGTGCGCTCGCGGTAACCGCCATGGCGCTGGTTCCGACCGTCGGCACCACGACGTGGGCCAAGGCGCTCGCTGGCGGCGGCGGCTCGCTGATCGGCGCACAGGGCAGCCTTGCCGTGGCGTCCGAGAACGCGACGGTGAGCGCCTATGGCGGGATGGGGATCCGGCTTCCCAACGCCGACGTCACCATCGCGGCCGAGAACGACAGCGCCCAATACGCCGAGGGGACGGGCCTTTCGAGCGGCTTCCTGGCGCTCGGTGCGACGGTCGCGCAAACGTCGTCGAACGCGCACACCTATGCCTATCTGGGTGCGCCCGCCGATATGGATAATCTCAATCACGGCAATTGCACGGGCATTCTCCGGATCACGGCCACCGGCACGGATACCAACGTGTCCAACGCGACGGTCGGCGCAGGCGGCACCTATGCCGGCGCGGCAGCGGTCGCCACCACCAGCTCGACCGCCGTGACCAACGCACGGTTCGACGGTGGCGCGACGGACGACACGCTCTATTTCGGCGGCCTCCGCATCAATGCCAAGCACACCACGAATTACGCCGCCAGCGGCGACGCCTATCAGGCCTCGACGGCCGGTGTCTCCGCCGGCAAGGCGCAGAACGACGTCGACTCCACCACCACTGCCGAGATCGGAACGCACCTGATCATCAATTCGGCGGGCGGCAACATGGTCGTCATCGCCAACGACATCGTCAACCAGGGGGGCGGCGGCGCGCGGTCGGGCTCCGGCGGCTCGTTCTCGGGTGCAGCCGCACTCAGCACGTCGACCGTCACCCAGCACGTCAACACAAATATCGGGGCCGGCACGGTCCTGAGCCTCAACGGCGATCCGCGGACGTCGGCGGCGTTCATCAATATCGAGGCCTACAACACGCTGAACACCAACGATACGGCGAGCCTCGCCACGGCCAGCTTCTTCGCCGGCGGCGGCGCCGAATCCAACATGACGGCGAATGCCACGCTCGCGGTCAACATCAATGCCCGCGAGCTGTTCAGCGTGGGCAAGATCTATATCGGCACGGCCGCGAAGATGGCGGCGGCGAACAACGCCAATGCCAGCCTCTACGGCGCGATCGCCGGCGTCGGTGCCAGCACCAACAGCTGGGTCCACGCCAACCAGTCCGTCAATGTCGGCGACAACGCGAAGATCGCGGCCTGGCGCGACATCACCATCTACGCGGGCCTCGCTGGCGACGGCACCGTCTTCAGCAGCGTGCAGGCGACGGCGACGACGGTCGTCTACAACAACACCGCCGTTCCGATCTCCACGCTTTATCGCGGCACGGCCAATGCCGACGACACCACGAGCCTGACGCTGGCCCCCACCTCGAGCATCCTCGGCGCGCGTGACATCTATCTCGGCGCAACGCAAGGGCAGGTCACGGCGGCCGGCAACGGCAGCAACTACAATCCGTATCTGGACATCTTCAGCGCCAAGAACAGCGACAACCACAGCCACACCAGCGGAACCGGCGATGTCGCGCTCAACGGCCAGGTGGTGGCGGGCGTCAATAACGATTTGACGATCACGATCGAACTCGGTGCGACCGCGCCGACACTGAGCACGACCAGTCCCTATTCCCTGCTGACAAACGGCTCTTCATCGGTCCTTGAGCTCGTCTCCGACGTCAATCACTTGAGCCCGGTGATGAGCTGGAACCACCAGACGGTCCAGTACGCCGTCGTCGGCAACTTCAATCCCTACCAGCTGGTGGTCAACCAGCTGGCGTCGCTGACCGGACTGACCGAGTCGCAGGTCCGCTCCCAGCTCGCGGCGGCGACGCCCACGTCGCCTGCCAGCATGTTGCCGTCCGGCACCGATCCGACCGGCGACAAGCAGCGCCAGATCGACACGTTGATCAAGCAGGCGCCGTTTACCTCCGACGCGCCCGGCAACGCCTTCGCGTTCGGCGACATCATGGTGTCCGCCGGCAACGTCTCAATCCTGGCCCAGAAGCTCACCGGCAACAGCGGATCGAATCCCGCGGCACCGGCGGTCATCGCGCGCAGCTCGCCGTTGATCAAGATCGAGAACAAGGGTCTCGACTTCATGAGCCTGGCCAACCTCACGGTCACCGATGTGACCGGAGGCAACATCACCTACCGCCAGATCGACCATGTCGACCCGGATTCGCACTCCAATGTGACCTTCACCGCGATGCCGAGCGCGACGCCGGTCATCGACGTCTCGGCCACCTACAACCGCCTGGATCCCGATAGCGGCCAGGGCATCGACCAGAACGGCAACGTGCTGACCCGCACGCCCGACATCTATTTCAACGGCGCCGTCAACAACGCGAACGGCCTGCTCAAGATCATCAACAATCTCGGCAGCGTCGTCGCATCGCAGTCGCTCAGTGCCGCGACCGTCCAGATCGTGGTGCCCAAAGGCACCTTCACCTTCCTCGGCGGTATCGGGAGCTTCTACGACAGCGGCAGCGCGGTCACCTCGCAATGGGCCACCACTGAAAACAGGCCGGAAGACACGCTGACCGCGGTGATGACGGCGGCGACCTATCTCGGCGCCTACGGCGACTACTATACCGCTCCGCATATCGCTTCGGGAACCGATCACCCCTATTTCTATTACTGCTGCACCGACGGCAGCCACGGCGTGTATCAACCCGTCGGCAACGCCGACGCCAGCACGATCTTCACCGCGCGCATGCTGATGACGTATTACGACGGCACCTCGCTCTATTCATCGATCTTCCTGCCGGTGGGCAGGGGTACGCCTGGGAACACCAGCACTCCCGATGCCGGCAGCGTGCCTGACATCGCGACCCTCAAGATCATCGAGGGGCAGTCGCAAGACTCGTCCAATGTCGTGCTCGCGCAGTGGAAGAAAACGACTTATGACGGCCGCAACGTCTACACCGATAGCGGTCCGTACAAGACGCCGTTCAACTGTGCGTCAGCCTGCGACAGCTCGGGCTTCTTCCAGGTGATCAACATCCAGCCGGATGCGATCACGCCGAAGACCGCGGACGCGCCGGCCACCGCGACTGCCACCCGGACCATCAGCGGCCAGGCGGTCATCATCTCGGCGTCGGTGATCAACATCAACGGCACCATCCAGGCCGGCTCGAGCAGCAATTACTCGGTCGACATCGGCGCCGCGGCGTACGATGCCATCTACGGCAGCAACGGCCTCAAGAACCGCAACGGCGGCGCGGATTTTGCCGCGGCCCAGGCCAATGCGCGGAACGGCGTCTATTACGACATCTCGGGCTCCGTGACGGCGTCGGCCAGCGGCGACGCCAAGATCGGGGTCAGGTACAACGCTCTCACCGACCAGCTCATCCTGAATGGCGTGGCGCAGGGCGCCGGCGGCTACGTCTACCTCAACGGCAAGATCATCTCGACCTCGACCGACAGCACCCAGACCCAGGGTAACATCGAGATCAAAGGCGGCGCCGGCACGGTCACCGTCAACAACACCAGCGGGCTCCAGCTGGTCACCAACACCATCAATACCAGCGTCACTGCCCAGAGCGTGGTCGAGATCGTCGACCAGCTCAAGGGGAAGACGACGTGGTGGGTTTACGATCCCAAGGCTGCAAGCAGTCAGCAGGTGTCGCGGTACGAGACCAACAGTGTCACTGCGGCCGCGATCGACCCGTCGATGCTTACGGCCAGGACCGGTACGGCGGGCGTCCAGTACCGGACGCAGGAGAACATGCTCTATCAATGGGTCGACACCGCGACGCTGGATCGTCTACCCACCAGCACGCAGTTCGACTACGGCTGGAGCTTCACGCCCAATCAGGTCACCGGCGAGAACTGGACCCGCTCGACCAACCTGGTTTCAGGCACGCAGAGCAGCAACTATCAGAAAGTCACCACCGCCACAGGCAGCTATCACTGGGCGGGAGGCGTGAACCCGGATGGGAGCCCCGTTGGACTCAACACCCATTCCAACGCGTGCTGCGGCGCGGACGCCCAGTACAACTGGTACCAGGCGATCTATGA
Source organism: Bradyrhizobium sp. 2TAF36 (assembly GCF_052114925.1). Taxonomy (NCBI): domain Bacteria; kingdom Pseudomonadati; phylum Pseudomonadota; class Alphaproteobacteria; order Hyphomicrobiales; family Nitrobacteraceae; genus Bradyrhizobium; species Bradyrhizobium sp. 2TAF36. Next base: position 24,731 of record NZ_JBFRFR010000059.1, read on the forward strand.
TCACCTGACGCTCACGCTGACCAACACGGTCAAGGCGTCGAACCCGATCAACATCAAGTTCATCGGCGGCAGTAGCAGCGACGTCGTGGTCAATTCGACCTCGGGCATCGTCATCAACGGGTCGATCAACAACCAGCAGGGCACGACGACGCTTGCCGCCACCGGCGCCAACTCGTCCATCACGGTCGCCGCCAATGCCAACAACCCGGTGATCTCGGGGACGAGCGTGACGCTTCGGGGTGACGGCGGTATCGGCACGCTCGGCACCACCAAGGCGCCCGTCCAGGTGCAACTCTATGGCGGCAGCCTGACCGCGAGCTCGATCGACCGCGACATCGCGATCTCGGCGATCGGCGCGCTGTCGATCAATCAAGTGAAGGTGAATTCGGCAGGCACCACGCCGCAAGGCAGCGTCTTCCTCTCGGCGACCGGCGACATCAACTCGGCGTCCGCCTACAACATCGCCAATCCCGTCGTGATCGGCAAGAACATCGAGATCAACTCCACCTCCGGCGCGATCGGCGCGAAGAGCGCCGTCGTCAACGGCGCGTCCACCCTGACCAACATCAATCCGCTGGTGATCCAGGCGACCGGCACGGTCCAGGCCAACAGCACTGTCGATGGCGGCGTTCTCGACAGCGCCTCGGCCACCGGCACCTACATCATCCAGTCCAAGGGCGATCTGCGCCTCGGCACGGTCCAGTCGACCGGCGGTCCGGTGTTCCTCGAGGCGGCAGGCTCCGACGGCAACCAAGCCAACATCCTGAACGGACGCGCGGCGGTTGGTCTGACCCAGGCGCAGAGCCAGCATCTGCAGGACGTCTGGGCGAGCCTCGACCTGCTGAGCGGCAACGCCGCCACCAATGCCGTCAACAGCTACCAGTCGATGGTGACGTCGGCCTACAACGACTACTTCCAGCTCAAGAACATCGCGTTCCAGGACGGCAGCACCTACAATCCGACCTCGGTGGGGCTGACGGTGCTGCGGGCGCAGGTGGCTGCCAAGCTCGGCATCATCGATCCCGCCAATGTCACGACCACGCAGATGCAGGTCGAGGCCACGACGCGGTTCCTGCGGGACCAGTTTCTGCTCGGCAAGATCACCACCGACCAGCTCAAGAGCTCGCTGACGACATTGCTCGGCACCGCGCCGGCGGATCCGCTGGGGACGGTGTTCGGCACTTCGCTTTCGACGACGCTGTTCACGAAACTGTTCGACGGCGTGGCAACCGCCAATCAGCGAATGCCCAGCAACACGGCGCTGCAAACGGCGCTCAATACCTACAATGCGAGCTACAGCTATACGCTGGCGTCGACCGAGCGGGTCTATAGCATCATCACCGCGGGCTCGCAGTGGACGCAGAGCCAGCTCGCCTACACGGTGTCGTCGTCGGCCGTCGGCGCGGCGCCGCCGCCGATCGACGAGAACGTCGTGGCCAATGTCAACGCCAACCAGATCATGCTGTACGCGCCGCGCGGCTCGGTCGGCAATTCGGCCGCGCCCCAGACGTTCACCTTCACCAGCGTCGATTCCTCGTCGCTGACGCCGGAGCAGAGGGGATTGCTCGCCACGGCCGGTCCCGGCCAGCTCACCGTCGGCGCGGTCACGGACCCGACGACCCATGTCACGACCTATACGGTCAGCCTGTCGCAGCAGAACCTCGTCGTCGTCGACAACCCGATCGCGATCTCGGCCAAGGCGCTGTCGAATATCTATCTCGGCAGCAAGAACAGCCTCGCGCTCGGCGGCGTCACTGCGAACTACGGCTCGATCGCGGCCGCGCAGGCCAACGGCATCGAGGTGACCGGCCGCGGCGACGTCAAGCTCGACGCCGTCAACAGCATCTCCGCCAACGCAAGCGGGGCCGTGATATCAGGTGATATCGGCAACCTGACCCTGATCGCCGAGCACGGCAATGTCGGTGCCCCCTCGGGAACCGCCGGAAGCAACCCCGCGAACAATACGAACGCGCTCCAGATCGCGTTCGCGGATCCGTCCAACGACCAGCTCGACCAGGTTTCGTCGGCGCAGGGCATCTACCTGAAGCAGACCACCGGCGATCTCATTCTCGGCAACATTGCCGCCGGCAATGCGATCCAGCTCGCTGCGACCGGCAGCATCTATGCCGAAGCCGGCTTCACCGACCGTTCGGCGATCCATATCCTCGGCGCCGACCTCGATCTGCGCGCCGGCGGCAACATCGGCTTCAACGGCTCGACCTTCCAGCCGCTGCAGGTGAATATCTCCGGCGCGGTGACCGGCTCGGCGGTCGGCGACCTCAGCATCCTCGCCGTCACCGGCGATCTCATAGTCGGCACGAGCGGCACCTATGGGACGCTGACGGCCGGCGGTGCGCTGACGCTGAACGCTGCGCGCGGCGGACTCACCGTCAATGCCGACATCACCAGCGGCGGCCTGATGCAGCTGCTTGCCAACCGCGGCATGAATTTCGCTGCCGGCACCAGCGCTGCGCCGGTGGTTGCGACCAGCAGTTCGGACGGCGTCACCCTGGTTGCCGCGACGCTGACGATGGGCGCCTATTCGGCCATCAACGCGGGCGGCCTGATCTCGGTGACCACCACGGGCGATGCGACGATCGGCCAGCTGAATTCATCGCTGTCCTATGCGGCGGCCTCGAACGCGCCCTCGATCATTGTCACCGCCGGTGGCGTCGCCTCGCTTGGCGCGATCCTCGACAATGGCGACGGCCAGACCAGGTTCGTCGCGTCCGGCGCGGGCGCCGAGCTGTCGCTGAGTGCATCGAACGGTATCGGAAGTGCCACGAGCCGGCTCGCCTTCAACGCCGTACAATTGTCGGCGAGCGCGAGCGCCGGGGGCATCTACCTGAAGGCGCTGACCGACACCGAGGCGAGCTTGCTCTCCGCGGTGAAGGGCAACGTGGACATCATCGGCACCGGCGCGCTGACGCTCGACCAGGTGCTGGCGGGCACGGCGACCGGCGCGAGCGGCAGCTTCAGTGCCGTCGCGAACAACGGCAGCATCGTCATCGGGACCGCCGACAGCAGCGGCTCGCAGACGGTCCACGCCAGCCAGAACGTGACGTTCAAGTCGCTGACGACGACCGGAAATGCCGGCGATGCCGGCAACATTGACGTCACCGCCGACAACGGCTTCATCCTGGCGCAGACGGTGACGTCGGGCGGCGTGACCACGCTGGGGTCGGTCTCGGCCCACGGCTCGGCGACGCTGCTCGCGGCGACGACCATCACCGGCAACACGCTCGCCACCACGACCGGCTCGGCCGTGCTGACCGCGACCGGCCCGATCGACTGGAACACGCTCAACGTCGGCACGACGCTGGGCGCGACGGCAAGCCAGGGCAGCATCACCTTCAAGACCGCGCAGAGCGGCGGCACGCAGACCCTCCGCGCCCATGACAATGTGACGTTCAATGCGCTGACGACGACCGGCATCACGGGCGATGCCGGCAGCATCAACGTCACCGCCGACAACGGCTTCATCCTCGCGCAGACGGTGACGGCTGGCGGCGTGACGAGCCAGGGTTCGGTCTCAGCCAACGGCTCGGCGACGCTGCTTGCGGCCACGACCATCACCGGCAACACGCTCGCCGCCACGACCGGCTCGGGCCTGCTGACCGCGAGCGGTCCGGTCAACTGGAATGTCCTCAATGTCGGCACGACGCTGGGCGTGACTTCAAGCCAGGGCAGCATCACGTTCCAGACGGCGCAGAGCGGCGGCACGCAGACCATTCACGCCCACGACAACGTCACCTTCAACGCGCTGACGGCGACGGGCATCAACGGCGACGCCGGCAGCGTCAACGTCAATGCGGATAACGGTTTCATCCTGGCGCAAACGGTGATGTCGGGCGGCGTGCCAACGCTGGGCTCGGTCTCCGCCAATGGCTCGGCGAGGCTGATCGCGGCGGGGACCAACACCGGTCATAACCTCACGGCCACGACCGGCAACGCAGTCCTGAGCGGCACCGTCGTTCGTTGGGATAATCTTAGCGCGGGCGGCACGCTCGACGTCACCGCGACGGCCGGAGGGATCACCGTTGGCACCGCCATCAGCGGCGGCACGCAGACCCTGCATGCCGTCAACGATATCGTCTTCAGCCAGCTCACCACGACCGGTATCCCGGGCGATGCCGGCGACCTCTACGTCAAGTCCGACACGGGCTCGCTCCGCGGCGGATCGATCACCGCCAACGGCGAGACGCGTTTCGATGTGGCCGGATCGGTCTCGTTCGACCGGATCAGTGGCGACATCGTCAAGATGACGTCGTCGGGTGACCTGACGATCAACTGGGTCAGCGTCGTCCGGGAGCTCGACCTGGCGGCAGACACGATCAACGTCAGGGGCGAGCAGATCCGTTCGAATCCGGCGATCCCGCTGATCATGAACATCACCGGCTATAACGGCGGCGTCGCGAAGTCCGCCAACATCTCGATCGACCCGGACAGCATCATCGTCAACCAGTTCAGGGTGGTGGACGCGAACTTCTGGACCGACGCGCATGCGGTCACGATCCTGAACGGCTATGTCCCGGGCCAGCTCATGCTCACCACCGCCACCCAGCAGGTGTTCCTGAACAACCGGACGCTGGTGCCGACCAACGGGCCGACGCTCCAGCTCTACCAGCCGGGCGGCGTGTTCACGATGAGCCAGATCGGCAACGCCAATGTCAGCAACGCCTACGTGGTGTTCTACACCGGCGACGTCTCGGCGAGCGTCACCAATTACGGGCCGACGCACACCTGCTGCTACGACTTCACCGGCGCCAGCATGGTGCGCAACATCCCGGTCGACGGCGAGGGCAAGGAGAGCATCGAGACCTGGCTCGCGAAGAAGGATGGCGGGACGTTCTATTTGCTCGGTCTCTCCGGCCAGGCGCGGCTCGATGCGCTGCTGACGCCGCGTCCGGTCGAGACCATCGGCTCCGGTCCCGCCGTCAACATCGAGGGACTGAGCGACCTGCGCAAGCTGCGCCGTCAGGGGCAGCGCGTGGGTCGCCCGGGCTGGAAGGATGCGGCGGTCGAGACGGCGAAGCCGTCCGTTGGCCGTCTCGCACAGGCATGGTAACGAGATTCGGGATGCGGATTTGGGGGGCAGCGTTGGGGGTGGGGCTTGCAGCTTGCTGCATCGCCCCTTCGCGCGCGCAAGTGCCCTCGATCAATCCCGGCGTGATCCAGAACGACGTCGACCGGCAGCGCCGCCAGCTCGAACGGCAGAGCGCGCCGCCCAAGCTCACCGGTCCCGCGGTGATCGGCGGTGAGCGGGAAAAGTCCCAGCTGCTGAAGCCGGGGGGGCCGAAATTCCGCCTGCGCAAGGTCGAGTTCGACGCATCCAAGTTCATCACGCCGGCAGAGCTGGACGAGATCGCGAAGAAATATGTCGGCAAGAACGTCGACATCGCCGCGCTATTGCAGCTCGTTGCCGACATCAACGCCATCTACACCGAGCGCGGCATCGTCACGGGCATCGCGACGCTGCCCGATCAAGACGCCAAAGGTGGTGTGGTCAAGATCAAGCTGACCGAGGGCCGGCTCCAGAAGACGACCATCGAGGGCAACAAGCAGACCCGCACCGATTACATCCTTCAGCGCGTGAAGGAGCCCGAAGGCGAGGTCCTCGACGTTCCAAAACTCAATCGCGACGTGATCTGGTTCAACCGGACCAACGACGTGCAGATCAAGGCGCTGCTCCAGCCTGGCACGAGTTTTGGCCTGACCGATCTCCAGTTCGCCGTGATCGAGCCGCCGGTCGACACCTTGCAACTCTTCACCGACAACCAGGGCGCGGAGAACACCGGGCGCTGGGAGGGCGGAGCCTTCTACAAGCGCCACGGCCTGTTCGGCGTCGACGACCGCCTGACCTTCTACGGCGTCCGCGCCGACGGCAATCTCAACGGCAACGCCGCCTACAGCATTCCGGTCAATCCCTGGGGTGGCCGCGTCGGCGTCAGCTATACCGAAGGCAAGATCAAGATCATCCAGGGACCGTTCGTCGCGCTCGACGTCACCGGACGCTCGAGCCAGGCCGCGGTCAATTTCAGCCAGCCGGTCTGGGTGACGCAGAACTGGCTGATATTGCTCAACGCCGCCGAGACCGAGGGCAAGACGGTCAGCCGCTTCGCCACGGTCTCCGTGACCGACGACCACTACGACAAGGCCACCGCCGGGCTCTCGGTGACCAATTCCGGCAACACCTATTCGATCACGGTCTCGCCGGCGGTGAACTACATCACCTGGCATGATTATGTGCTCGGCAACAACCGCGCGTTCAACACCTATACCGGCTCGCTGATCGCGACCAGCGCGGCGGGGCCGCAGAATTTCAGCGCCAACGTGCTGGCGAGTTGGCAGTACACGCAGGAGAAGCTGCTGCCGGGCGACCAGATCTTCTCGATCGGCGGTCCCACCACCGTGCGCGGCTATCCCTCCAACTCCGCATCCGGCGACAGCGGCTATTATTTCAACGCCGAGCTGCACTACAATTGGTCGTCGTGGCTCAAGGGGTTCGACACCTACATCTTCACCGACTGGGGTGCGGTCTATTCGACATTCCCGGGGATCACCGAGCTCGCTTCGGTCGGCGTCGGCTTCTCATGGACCTATGCGTCGTTCATGACGTTCGAGGCGAATTACGCGACGCCGTTGAAGATGGCCGTCTCGACCCAGAACCATTACGAGGCCTATGGCCGCGTCATCTTCCGGCCGTTGTTGATGTTCCAGAAGCCGGAGAGCCCCGCGCCGGTGGCGGCTGCCGCCGGCAAGAGCAGGTCGTAGCGACAAGCCGCCGCTCTCTCCGTCGTCATTGCGAGGAGCCCGCGACAAAATTGCAAAGCAATTTTGCGCTGGTGCGACGAAGCAATCCAGAATCCCTCCGCGGATGCAGCCTGGATTGCTTCGCCACGCTCGCAATGACGGAGGATGGAGCGGGGGCGCGGCGATTAACGCCGCAGCGTGAATTCCTCCGCGCCGCGCCGGTGTTCCCATTTCGCCTGCTCCAGCTCCGGCTGGTCGCATTCGACTTCCGGATAGCCGATGCAGAGATAGGCGATGAACTTCCAGGAGCTGGGCACGTCGAGAGTGGTGCGAACGCGCTCCGGATTGAGGATCGACACCCAGCCGATGCCGATGCCGTCGGCGCGCGCGGCGAGCCACATCGCGGTGATCGCGGCGACCACGGAATATTCCGTCGTCTCCGGCATGGTCGCGCGGCCGAGGCCGTGGCCGATGTCGCTCGCCTTGTCCGCGAACACGGCGAGGTGACCGGGCGCCTGTTCGAGACCGGACAGTTTTAGTGTGGCATAGCGCGCGGCGCGTTCGCCGGAGTAACAGTTCAGCGCATCGGCGTTGCATGCCCTGAAGTCGTCGATCACGTCGCGGCGTCGTGCGGCATCTTCAACGACAACGAAGCGCCAGGGCTGGCTCAGGCCGACCGAGGGTGAGAGACAGGCGGTCTCGATCAGGCGATCGATGGCGCCGGCCGGCAGCGGATCGGCGCGGAAGCGGCGCACGTCGCGGCGCCACACGAACAGCTCGCGCAAGTGCTGACGGAAGGTGTCGTCGAACTCGACCATGAGATCAGCCTCCCATCCGGAAGGATGCCGCCACCAGCAGAATGAGGATCTCGCCGGTCTGCTCGAATGCGCCGAGGATGTCGCCGGTCTGCCCGCCGATCTGGCGGATGGCAAGCCGCGCCAGCATCAAGCCGGCGAGCGACAGCAGGATCAGGCTGACCAGCGCCTTGCCAGGCCCGAGCGCGAGGGCGAGGGCGAGCGTTCCAGCAGCGAAAGCGATGGCGACGCTGCGGCCCGGCGGCGATCCCGCGCTTGCCGACAGTCCATCAGATCGTGCCGGCGGGACCAGCGACATGAAAGCCGGCACGCCCGCGCGGGCGGCAGTGTGCGCGGCGCACAGCGCGAGCGCGACGGCCCAGGGATTGGCGATCGCCGCGAGCGCGCTCCAGCGCAGACCGAACGACAGGATCAGCGCGCAGACGCCATAGGTGCCGATCCGGCTGTCGCGCATGATCTCGAGCTTGCGCTCGCGCGTCCGGCCGCCGCCGAGCCCGTCGGCGGTATCGGCAAGGCCGTCCTCATGCAGCGCGCCGGTGATGAGCGCGGTCGCGGCCAGCGTGAGCAGGGCGGCGAGGTTCGGTGTCAGTCCGAACCGGCTGGAAACCTTGTAGACCAAGGCACCCGCGAGGCCGACCAGCAGTCCCGCGACGGGGAGTGCCCAGGTCGCGCGCGCGATGGCGCCTTCGCCTGCGGGCTTCGACGATGCCACCGGCAGAATCGTGACGAACGATGCCGCCATCCTGAGATCGGCGATAATCTCTTTGAAAAGCTCGGCGCGCGGCATCATTTCAGTTTCATCGGCAGGCCGGCCACGACGAACTCGACTTCGTCGGAAACCGCCGCGATGACCTGGTTCATGATTCCGGCGGCGTCGCGATAGCTGCGCGCCAGCGCGTTGTCGGGCACGATACCGAGGCCGACCTCGTTGGTGACGAAAATGACGGGGCTCTTCTGGCCGCCCATGAAAGCGGCGAGCTTCATGAGTTCGTGTTCCCAGTCACGCCCCGCATGCATGATATTGGAGAGCCACAAGGTCAGGCAATCCACCAGCCTTGGGCCGGCGCCATCGGTCTCGATCAGAGCTTGCAGGAGATCGAGTGGTACCTCTCGCTCGATCCAGTCGACGGCCGCGCGCTTGGCTCGATGCTTGGCGATGCGCACCTCCATTTCGGCATCGAGCGCCTCGGCCGTCGCGATGTAGATGGGCTGGCCCGGAAAGCTGCGCGCGCGCTTTTCCGCGTGGGCGCTCTTGCCCGATCGTGCTCCGCCCGTGATCAAGATGACGGCCATAAAGTTCTCCTGTGGGCCTGACTAATCACCAATCGCGGCCAAAGACAAAGCCGAAATCAGGCGGCCGGGGGCTTGCGCTCCGCCTTCGCTTTGCGCAACAGGGGCGGGACAGGAGGCGTGCGTGGGTTTTGCGGGGGCGATGGCGGTGGCGATGGCGGTGGATGCCCTGCTGGGCTGGCCGTCGTGGCTGTTCGCGCGGATCGGTCATCCCGTGACCTGGCTGGGCCGGCTGATCTCTGCCATCGACGCCGCCTGGAATCGCGCGTCCGATCCGCCGGCATTTCGCCGTGCTGCGGGCGTGGCTGGAGCGCTTCTGGTGATTGCGATCTCGGTCGCAATCGGCTGGGTACTTCAGTCCTTGCTCCCCTGGGGATGGATAGAGATCATACTCGTGGGTGTGCTGGCCTGGCCGCTGGTCGCCTTGCGCTCGCTTCATGATCATGTCGCTGCCGTCGCGAAGCCCTTACAGGCGGGCGACATCGCCGCTGCGCGCGCAGCGGTGTCGCGCATCGTCGGACGCGATCCCGCGACGCTCGACGAAGCCGGCATCGCGCGCGCGGCGATCGAGAGCCTCGCCGAGAACGCCTCCGACGGCATCGTGGCGCCGGTGTTCTGGGGCGCGCTGTTCGGACTGCCCGGCATTTTGGGCTACAAGGCGATCAACACGCTGGACTCCATGATCGGTCATCGCAGCGAACGCCACGAAGCTTTTGGCTGGGCCGCGGCACGCATCGACGACGTCGCAAACTTCATTCCGGCGCGGCTGACCGGCTTTCTGTTCGTCCTGTTGGCGTCGCGGCGCTCGGAGGCGCTGTCGTGCATGACGCGCGATGCCCGCCGTCACCGCTCGCCCAATGCCGGCTGGCCGGAAGCGGCGATGGCGGGCGCGCTCGGCGTGCGGCTCAGCGGCCCCCGCATCTATCGCGGCAGCGCGACCGATGAGCCCTGGCTCAACGAAGGCGCGCGCGATCCGCTTGCCGCGGACATCAGCCAGGGGTTAACGATCTACCGCCGCGCCATGCTGCTGCTCGCCGGCCTCCTTGCGATCCTGGCCTTCGCGTGAAAGAACGGGGCATGCGCGAGCACGGTGGAAATCTCGATCTGGCCCAGCAGCGTTTTGGCGGGCGCGCGGAGGACTGGATCGATCTGTCGACCGGGATCAACCGCCTGCCTTATCCCGTGGGTGAGGTGAGCCCGCGCGCATGGAACGCGCTGCCGTCGCGCGCTGAGATCGAGAGCCTGCATCAGGCGGCACAGCATGCCTACGGCACAAGCGCGCCGATCGTCGCAATGGGCGGTGCGCAGGCCGCCATTCAATTGCTGCCGCAACTCGCGCCAGTCGGCCGCGCGCGCATCCTCGGGCCGACTTACAACGAATATTCCGGGGTCTTGTCGGCTGCAGGCTGGGATGTCCAGGAGGTCGGCGAGCTCGACGCGCTGGCGGGCACAGATCTCGCCGTCGTCGTCAATCCCAACAATCCCGATGGCCGGCGTTTTGCGCCAGAGGATTTGCTGGCGCTGCTGCCGCGCGTCGGCCGTCTCGTCATCGACGGGAGTTTTGCCGATGCCGCCCCGCAGCTGTCGCTCGCATCCGAGGCGGATCGGCCTGGACTGCTGGTCCTGCGCTCCTTCGGCAAGTTCTATGGTCTTGCCGGCCTGCGGCTTGGGTTTGCGCTCGGCCATGCGGCCGACATCGCCAAGCTCGCGGCGATGTCGGGGCCATGGCCGGTGTCGGGAGCTGCGATCGCGATCGGCTGCCGCGCCTTGCGCGACGACGCCTGGGCCGAGGCCACGTCCGCGCGGCTCGCACGCGACTGTGCCCGCCTCGACGACATCGTGCAGTCGCAAGGCTGGCGGCTCGTCGGTGGTGCGCCGCTGTTTCGTCTCTACGAGACGCCTGATGCGCTTGCTGCGCAGGAGAAACTGGCGCGTAGCCAAATCTGGTCGCGCGTATTCGCGAAAGAGCCGGCATGGCTGCGCCTCGGGCTTCCCGGCAGCGAAGCCGAATGGACGCGCCTTGCCGAGGCGCTAGCGCGCTAGCGCGAGCAGGCCGCCGACGTCGAGATGCTGTTCGATGTGATCGGCGAGGGCGTCGAGCGCGCTCTCGACCCTGCTGTGATAAGGCTCGTCGCCTGCCGGAATGTCGAGCTTTGCGAGATACGCCTTGCGGAAATCATCCGACGTGAACAGGCCGTGCAGATAGCTGCCTTGCACGCGGCCATCGCGTGAGATCGCGCCTTCGGGCTCGCCGTTCAGTTTCGCAAACGGGCGGGCGCGATCCGGTCCGTCGGTGCGGCCGATGTGGATTTCGTAGGCGTCGATCGGCTGGTCCGTGGCGGCATGCACGGCCGCGACGCGCGTCAGTGTCTTCTGCGGGCTCATCATGGTCGCGACGTCCAGAAGTCCGAGACCCGACGTGTCGCCGGCAGGGCCTTCGATGCCATCGGGGTCGGCGACGTTGCGCCCGAGCATCTGATAGCCGCCGCAGAGGCCAAGCACATGGCCGCCGCGGCGGTGATGCGCCAGGAGATCGATGTCCCAGCCCTGCGCGCGCAGGAAGGCGAGATCGCCGCGGGTGGACTTCGAGCCGGGGATGATGACGAGGCGGACGTCGCCGGGGATGGCTTCGCCCGGCCGCACCATCACGAGATCGACGCCAGGCTCGAGCTTCAACGGATCGAGATCATCGAAATTGGCGATCCGCGACAGCGCGAGGCAGGCGATCTTGCACTGGCCCGGCTTGCGCGCGTCGCTCAGCCCCAGCGCATCCTCGGCTGGCAGCTCGCCGGCGCGCGCGAACCAGGGCAGCACGCCAAGGCCGCGCCACGCGGTCTTCTGCTCGATCAGCTTGTAGCCGTCGTCGAACAGCGAGGGGTCGCCGCGGAACTTGTTGATGACGAAACCCTCGATCATCGCGGCATCGTCGGGGTTGATCACCGTCTTGATGCCGACGAGCTGGGCGATGACGCCGCCGCGGTCGATGTCGCCGACCAGCACGACCGGCACGTCGGCCTTGCGTGCAAAGCCCATATTGGCGATGTCGGCCTTGCGCAGGTTGACCTCGGCCGGGCTGCCGGCGCCTTCGACCAGCACCAGATCGGCGCGCGCTTTCAGCCGCTCGAAGCTTTCCAGCACCGCGCCCATCAGCGACGGTTTCATCGCCGCATATTCACGCGCCCGCGCGGTCGCGATGCGCTTTCCCTGGACGATGATTTGTGCGCCGACATCGGTCTCCGGCTTCAGCAGCACCGGGTTCATGTCGGTGTGCGGCTCGACGCCGGCGGCCAGCGCCTGCAGCGCCTGGGCGCGACCGATCTCGCCGCCGTCGACGGTGACGGCCGCGTTGTTCGACATGTTCTGCGGCTTGAAGGGCAGCACGCGCAGGCCGCGCCGCGTGAAGGCGCGCGCGAGGCCGGCGACGATGAGCGACTTGCCCACGTCCGAGCCGGCCCCCTGGATCATCAATGCGCGCGCCATGGTGTTTTCAGAATCTGGCGTCGTCAGAACTCGACGCCGGCTTGCGCCTTGATGCCGGAGCGGAAGGGGTGCTTGACCAGCGTCATCTCGGTGACGAGATCGGCGATCTCGATCAGCTCGTCCTTGGCGTTGCGCCCGGTGAGCACGACATGCGTCATCGGCGGTTTGTGCGTTTTCAGAAAGTCGACGACCTCGGCGATGTCGAGATAGTCGTAGCGCAGCGCGATGTTGATCTCGTCGAGCACGACCATGCGCAGATTGGAATCTGAGATCAGCTCCTTGGCCTTCGCCCAGCCGGCCTGTGCTGCGGCGATGTCGCGGGCGCGGTCCTGCGTCTCCCAGGTGAAACCTTCGCCCATCGCATGGAACTGGCAGAGCTCGCCGAAATGGCCGGTGAGCAGGCGCCGTTCGCCGGTGTCCCAGGCGCCCTTGATGAACTGCACGACCGCGCAGGGGAAGCCATGGGCGACACAGCGGACGATCATGCCGAAGGCGGAGGTGGACTTGCCCTTGCCGGCGCCGGTGTGGACGATGATGAGGCCCTTTTCGCCGCTCTTGGTCGCCATGATCTTGTCGCGGGCGACCTTGATTTTCGCCATTTTCGCGGCGTGGCGGGCGTCGGTTTCCTCGGCCGTTTGGGTATCCGGTTCAGGCGTCATCTGACAGGGTCCTTCGGCTTGACAAGAGGCGGCCGGGGGCAAATGGTGGCCCGGCGTTGGTTCCTGTCCTATGACAGGCGAAGAGGGAATGCGATAGGGTCCGAATCGACAAGATTCGGCTCCAAACTGCAGCCGCCCCCGCGACCGTGACCGGAGAGATGCCCGAAGCCACTGATCCCCCAGGGGATCGGGAAGGCGGGGATCGAAGGGCCAAAAGCCCTGCTCCGCAAGCCGGGAGACCTGCCAGCGCGGACGAGTTTTGGACCGGCGGACGGGGTGTTCCGCGACGGGGAAACGGACCTTCGGGGGAATGGTCCGTGTGCCTCTTCGCCTCCCGCTGTTTATCCTGGAAGAGGCGATGACCGTCACACTTCACGTCTGTATTACCTGCCGTGCCGGCCAGACGCTCGACGAGGGTGAGACGACGCCCGGCAAGCGCCTGCATGGTGCGATCCTCGACGCCGGCGTGCCCGAGGGCGTCAATGTGGTTCCCGTCGAATGCCTGTCGGCATGCAGCCAGGGTTGCTCGGTTGCGCTCAGCGCGCCCGGCCGCTGGTCCTATGTCTATGGCCGTCTGTCAGAGGCCCATGCGAGCGACGTGGTCGCGGGTGCTGCGGCCTATGCCGCCGCGCCCGACGGCCTCGTGCCCTGGCGCAGCCGTCCCGAAATCTTCCGCAAGCAGTCGCTTGCCCGCATTCCCCCCATTGCCGTGTTGCCGGAGGCCGCCGAATGAACTCGCTCGCAAAAGTCCCTGTGACGGTGGTCACGGGTTTTCTCGGCTCCGGCAAGACCACGCTGATCCAGCATCTGCTCGCAAACCCTGACGGCAAGAAGCTCGCCGTGCTGGTCAACGAGTTCGGCAGCGAGGGTGTCGACGGCGAGATCCTGAAATCCTGCGCCGATGCGAATTGCCCGGAGGAGAACATCGTCGAGCTCGCCAATGGCTGCATCTGCTGCACCGTTGCGGACGATTTCATTCCGACCATGGAAAAGCTCTTGGCGCGGCCGGTGCGGCCCGATCACATCCTGATCGAGACCTCGGGCCTGGCGCTGCCGAAGCCGCTGCTGAAGGCGTTCGACTGGCCGGAGATCCGCTCGCGGATCACGGTCGACGGCGTGATCGCGCTGGCCGATGCCGAGGCTGTTGCCGCCGGCCGTTTTGCGCCGGACCCGGCTGCCGTGGAAGCGCAGCGCGCAGCGGATGGAAATCTCGATCACGAGACGCCGCTGTCGGAAGTGTTCGAGGACCAGATCGCCTGCGCCGACATCGTGCTGCTGACCAAGGCCGATCTTGCGGGGGCCGCAGGGATCGAAGCCGCCAAGGCCGCCATTACCGCCGAGATGCCGCGCCGCGTGCCGATGCTATCCGTCACCGATGGCGCGATCGATGCGCGTGTCATCCTCGGCCTTGGCGCCGCCGCAGAGAACGATCTCGCCGCGCGCCCCTCGCATCACGACGGCGAGGAGGATCACGAGCACGACGATTTCGCCTCCGTTGTGATCGATCTTCCTGAAATCAGCGACATCGACGCACTGGTCGCGTCGGTGCAGCGTCTTTCGCGCGAGCAGAACGTGCTGCGCGTCAAGGGCTATATCGCGGTCGCGGGCAAGCCGATGCGCCTGTTGCTGCAAGCGGTCGGCGAGCGCGTGCGCCACCAGTTCGACAAGCCCTGGGGCGCAGCTCTCAGGCAGTCGAAGCTTGTCGTGATCGGCGAGCACGGCGATATCGACGAGGCCGCGATCAAGGTCGGACTTGGGCTTTCAGGATCTGGTATCTGATGCACGTCGTCTTCCGCGAGAGCCGCGGTCTCGAGGAGACCGCGACGCCAAGGGACATCGGCCAGGACCCGGCCGATCTCGTGGTGCTCTCGTACTCGGATTCCGACCTTGCCGCGTTCGCGGCCGGCTGGCGGCGCGGCCGTAACAGCCTGCCGTCGCTGCGGCTCGCCAATCTCGCGGAGCTGCGTCATCCGTTGTCGGTCGACACCTATATCGAGCGCACGCTGTCGCAGGCGCGCGGCATCCTGGTGCGCCTGATCGGCGGTGAGTCCTATTGGCCGTACGGGCTCGCGGCCCTGCAGCAGCTTGCGAAGAACCGCAACATCGTGCTGGCCGTGCTGCCGGCCGACGGCCGCGACGACACGCGGCTCGATGCCTACTCGACCCTGCCGGTTTCGACGCTGCGCCGGCTCAAGGTGCTCTGCGACACCGGCGGTCCTGTTGCAGCCCAGGCCGCGATCGCGCAGCTCGCGTTGGCCTCGGGCCTTTACGCAGGCCCGGTCGTCGGCGAGATGAACCTGCCTGAGATGGGCTTTTACGATCCCGCGCGTGGCGTCATTGCTGCGCCGATGGCAGGCGAGGGAAAGCCGCTCGCGTTCGTGACCTTCTATCGTTCCTATCTCACCGCCGCGGATACCGGGCCGGTCGACGCCCTGATCGCGGCGCTGCGCGAGCGCGGCTTTGACGCGTACGGCGCGTTCGTCACCTCGCTGAAGGCTCCGGGCGTTGCGGACTGGCTGCGGACCTATTTCGCGACGAATCCTCCGGCCGCGATCGTCAACGCGACGGCGTTCTCGGCGATGGGCGACGACGGCACGACACCGTTCGATGCTGCATCATGTCCCGTCTTCCAGGTCGCGCTCTCATCGGCACGGCGCGAAGACTGGGCGGAGTCGCTGCGCGGCCTGTCGCCCGGCGATCTCGCGATGCATGTGGTGCTGCCGGAGGTCGACGGCCGCCTGTTCGCGGGCGTGGTGAGTTTCAAATCGGCGGCGGAGCGCGATCCCGATCTGCAATTTTCGCATCTGGCGCACCGCCCTGACGAGGAGCGCGTGAACGCCGTCGCCGCGCGCGTTGCGGCCTGGCGGCGCCTCGCGGAGACGCCAGCCGCCGAGAAACGGGTGGCGCTCGTGCTCTCGAACTACCCGGGCCGTCCGCATCAGATCGCGCATGCGGTTGGTCTCGATGCGCTGGCGTCGGTCGAGGCATTGCTGTCTGACCTGACCGAGTCCGGCATCGATGTTGCGCCGGTTCAGGCGCTCGGCGAGACGCTGCTCAAGCAGAACTTGACCTGGAGCGTCGCCGACTACCGCGCGGCGCTCTCGCGCTTGCCGCAAGCCTTGCAGGATGATCTCGCGCAGGCCTGGGGCGCGCCGGAGGATGACCCGAGCTGTCGCGACGGTGCATTTCAGTTCGCGGCCATCGCAAGTGGCCAATCGATCATCGCGGTTCAGCCCGAGCGCGGCGATGCGACCACGCGCGATGCCGACTATCACGATCTCGCCCGCACGCCACGCCACGCCTATGTCGCGTTCTATCTCTGGCTCCGGCAGCAGGGTTTTGACGCCGTCGTGCACATGGGCGCGCATGGCACGCTGGAATGGCTGCCCGGAAGATCCGTGGCGCTGTCCTCACATTGCTGGCCGGAAGCCCTGATCGGCGATCTGCCGGTCATCTATCCCTTCATCGTCAACGATCCCGGCGAGGCCGCGCAGGCCAAGCGGCGCTTGGGTGCCGTCACCATCGGCCATCTGCCGCCGCCGCTGGAACAATCCGCGGTGCCGGACGGCCTGCGCCGGCTCGAACGTTTGCTGGACGAATATTCGACCGCCGATGGTCTCGACCCCGCCCGACGTCAGCGTCTGATCGCCGCGATTCGCGACGAAGCGCGTGCGGCAGGGCTCGAAGACGATCTCGGTCTCGATGCATCGGCTGCACCGGCGGAAGCGATCCCGCGGATCGATCGCTTCGTCTGCGATCTCAAGGAGAGCCAGTTCGGCGACGGGTTGCACGTGTTCGGCCGCGGCACCTGCGCCGACGCGGAGCGCGATGCGTTGCGTGCCGCGCTAGCGGGACAGCGCGTTGCGCCGGGGCCATCGGGCTCGCCGTATCGCGGACGCCAGGACGTGGTGCCGACCGGACGCAATCTCTTTGCCGTTGATCCGCGCGCGGTGCCGACGCCGTCGGCGCATGCGCAAGGCATCAGGCTCGCGGAAGAGCTGCTGCGTCGCCATTTGCAGGATCACGGCGACTGGCCGAAAGGCCTCGTGGTCGATCTCTGGGGCTCCGCGACGATGCGGACCGCCGGCGAGGAGTTTGCCATGGCGCTGCATCTCGCCGGCCTTGCGCCGCGCTGGGATCACGCCTCCGGCCGCGTCACCGGCTATGACATCATCGCACCGACGGAGCTCGGGCGCCCCCGTATCGACGTCACGCTGCGCGTGTCGGGCCTGTTCCGCGATGTCTTCTCCGGCCTTGCGCAATTGTTCGAGGCCGCCGCCGAGGCGCTCGCAACGCGCGAGGAGGAGGGCGACGAGAATCCCTATCGTCACCGCGCCTCGCGTGTGTTCGCGCCGCGCCCCGGCCAATACGGCGTGGGTCTGTCCGCGATCCCCGATGCCTTTACGGCCGAGACGCGTGATGCCGCCGGCGAAGCCTGGCTGTCGGCATCGTCCTGGGCGTTCTCCGCGGACGGTGCGATGCAGCCGGATCGGGCCGGCATCGAGACGCGGCTCGCATCCGCCGATGCTTTCGTGCACGTCCAGGACTTGCCGGAGACCGATCTTCTGCTCGCCGCGGATTACGCCGCGCATGAAGCAGGCATCGCGGCGGCCGCAGCGCATCTCGGTGCGGCAGGACCATCGCTCTATCACCTCGATACGACGCGGCCCGAGCAGCCGCACGCGCGGACGCTGACCGAGGAAATCTCCCGCGTCGTCCGCGCACGCGCGGCCAATCCGGCCTGGATCGCCGGCATGATGCGGCACGGTTTTCGCGGTGCCGCCGAGATCACCGCGACGCTGGAGCACATGGCCGCCTTCGCGCATCTGGCCGGCGCCGTGCCGCCGCATCTGTTCGATCTCTACTACGATGCGACGCTCGGCGACGCCGATGTCCGCACCTTCATGGCCCGCGAGAATCCGGCGGCGCTCGCCGCGATGGAGACCTGCTTCACACGCCTGCACGAAGCCTCGCTCTGGCGAACGCGCCGCAATTCGATCGCGGCTGCGCTGAAGGAGGCTTCATGAGTGCGGCCGCGATCAAGGGCTGGTGTCCCGGCGCGTTGCGCCCGATGCAATCGGGCGACGGGCTGGTGGTTCGCGTGCGCCCGTTCGGCGGGCGCCTCGAAGCTGCACAGGTCGCCGGGCTTGCTGAGCTCGCCGAACGCTACGGCAATGGTCTCATCGATGTGACGAGCCGCGCCAACCTCCAGATCAGAGGCGTCAGCGAGCAAGGCCATCGCCGGCTGCTCGATGGACTCGCGTTGCTGCGGCTGCTCGACCCCGATACCGACATCGAAGCCCGGCGCAACATTTTGGTGACGCCGTTCTGGAACAGCGGTGATGAGACACAGGCGCTCGCCGCGGAGCTTGAGGAAGCGCTCGCCGACAGCACGCTCGATCTCCCCACAAAGTTCGGCTTCGCCATCGACGATGGAAAGTCGCGCGTACTCGCCGGCGATTCCGCCGACGTGCGCATCGAGCGCGATCACGGCGGCCGGCTCCTGGTGCGGGCCGATGGCGCAAGGCTGGGCCGCTCGGTCGCGCGCGGTGAGACCGTAAGCACGGCCCTCGCGCTCGCGAACTGGTTCATCTCGTCCGGCGGCGCGAAGGGCGGGCGAGGGCGCATGGCAGCTCATATCGCGGTAGGCTCGGTATTGCCTGAGTCTTTGAGCGGCGAAACCGAGCCTGCTCCGGTCATGGCCGCGTCACGACCCGGGCATTATCCGCATGGCGCCCTGGTCGGCGTGGCGTTCGGGCAGATGCTGCACACGACGCTCCATCAATTTTCCGGCTGCGGACATGCGCTGCGCATGACGCCATGGCGGATGGTGTTGAGCGAGGGCAAGCGCGAGATGCCGAGCGGGGCAGGCCTCATCACCGAGCCTTACGATCCGGCGTTGCGCGTGATTGCTTGTAGCGGCGCCCCGCGTTGCCGCGAGGCGCATGCCGACACCCGCGCACTCGCTTCCGCCCTTGCGCCGCGCATCGCCCTCGATACGCGCCTTCACGTCTCCGGCTGCGCCAAGGGCTGCGCGCGTTCCGGCGCGTCCGCGGTGACGCTGGTTGCGACCAGCGCCGGATTCGATCTCGTCCGCGACGGCTCGACCCGCGACGAGCCGGTTCTGCGCGGCCTCAACGGTGCCGACATCGTCAGCGATCCCTCCATCCTGGTCGGAGGCCACTGATGCCGCACACCTACGAGACCGACGGCGCGGCGATCTACCGGCAATCCTTCGCGACCATCCGGGCCGAGGCGGATCTTGCGCGCTTCTCGCCGGACGAGGAGCAGGTGGTGGTGCGGATGATCCACGCCGCCGGCATGGTTGGCCTCGAGGCGCATATCCGCTTCACATCAGGCATGGCGACTGCTGCGCGCGCGGCCTTGCAGAGAGGCGCCCCGATCCTGTGCGACGCGCGCATGGTCTCGGAAGGAATTACGCGCGCGAGACTGCCGGCGGCCAACGCCGTGATCTGCACGCTCGGCGACGAGGCCGTTCCCGCGCTCGCGCAGTCCATGCGCAATACGCGCTCGGCTGCGGCGCTGGAGTTGTGGCGACCGCATCTCGACGGCGCAATCGTTGCGATCGGTAACGCGCCGACCGCGCTGTTTCATCTCCTCAACATGCTCGAGGACCCGGGCTGCCCGCGGCCCGCAGCGATCATCGGCTGCCCGGTCGGCTTCGTCGGCGCGGCCGAATCCAAGGCCGCGCTGATGGCCGATCCGCCGGTGCCGGCGCTGACAGTCGAGGGCCGCCTCGGCGGCTCCGCGATCACGGTCGCCGCCGTGAATGCACTGGCGAGCCGGAGCGAATAGCCATGGGACGCATCATCTGCTGCGGTCTCGGCCCCGGCGATCCTGATATGATGAGCGTGCGCGCTGACCGGACGGTGCGGGCTGCGAAGCATGTCGCCTATTTTCGCAAGAAGGGCCGGCCCGGCCAGGCGCGCCGCATCGTCGAAGGCATGTTGGCCTCCGACGTCACCGAATACGCAATGGAATATCCTGTTACGACGGAGCTCGCCTTCGATAGCCCGGAATATGTGCAGCTGCTGGCCGGCTTCTACGACGAATGGGCGGAACGGCTGGCGCGGCTTTCGCGTGCGGTGGACGTCGTCGTGCTCTGCGAGGGCGATCCTTACTTTTACGGCTCCTTCATGCATCTGCACACGCGCCTGCAAGGCCGTGTCGAGATCGAGGTGATCGCCGGCATTCCCGGCATGGTCGGCTGCTGGAACGGCGTCGGACAGCCGATCGCGCTTGGCGACGACGTGACGACGGTGCTGATGGGGACGCTCGCCGAAGACGAACTCGAGCGGCGCATGCGCGATTCCGATGCGCTGGTCATCATGAAGACCGGCCGCAATCTCGCAAAGGTGCGTCGCGCGCTGGCGTCCGCCGGCCGGCTGGACGATGCCTGGCTGGTCGAGCGCGGCACCATGCCGGGCGAGCGCGTGGTGCGGCTCGCCGATATCGATGCCGCCGACTGTCCCTATTTTGCGATTGTGCTCGTGCACGGCAAGGGCCGGCATCTGGACGCCGCCGAATGACGGGCACGCTGATCATCGCGGGCCTCGGGCCGGGCAGCGATGCGCTGGTGACGCCCGAGGTCTCCGCCGCCCTTGCCGCCGCAACCGACATTCTGGGCTATGCGCCCTATGTTGCGCGCGTGCCGCCGCGGGCAGGGCTCACCTTGCACCCCTCCGACAATCGCGAAGAGCTGCAGCGCGCGAGCGAGGCCCTGCGGCTTGCGGCCGAAGGCGGGCAGGTCGTCGTCGTCTCCTCCGGCGATCCCGGTGTCTTCGCGATGGCGTCGGCCGTGTTCGAGGCGCTCGAACAGGCGCCGCAATGGCGCGAGCTTCCCATTCGCGTTTTGCCCGGTATCACAGCGATGCTGGCGGCGGCCGCGCGCGCCGGCGCGCCGCTCGGCCATGATTTCTGCGCGATCAATCTCTCCGACAATCTCAAGCCGTGGGCGGTGATCGAGAAGCGCCTGCGGCTGGCCGCGGAAGCCGATTTTGCCATTGCGATGTACAATCCGCGCTCGGCAAGCCGGCCGGAGGGTTTTGGCCGCGCGCTTGCGGTGTTGAAGGACACCGGCTGCGGCGAGCGCCTCGTGATCTTCGCGCGCGCGATCAGCGCCGCTGATGAAAGGATCGAGACCGTCACGCTGAACGAAGCGACGCCTGAGATGGCCGACATGCGCACGCTTGTGATCGTCGGCAACTCGCAGACGCGCCGCGTCGGCCGCTGGGTCTATGCCCCGAGGCAGGCGCGATGACCGAGCCACTGCATGATCTCGGCCACGCTCTCAACCCGCAACCGTTCGGGCAGTTTTGGCCGCGCGATCATGATCACGGGCAGGCCGAGCATGCGGGCCGCGTCGATCTTGGCGCGTGCGCCGTCGCCGCCGGAATTGCGGGCGACAATCCATGCGATGCCGCGCGTGCGCATCATTTCGAGCTCGCCGTCGAACGTGAATGGCCCGCGCGACACGATCACGTCCGCAGCGAAGGGCAGCGGTGCTTCGGGCGGATCGACGAACCGCAGCGTGTAGGTGTGCTGTGGCTTGCTCGCGAAGGGCGCGATGTGCTGCCGGCCGATGGCGAGGAACATTTTTGCCGGCGTCTCGGGCAGCGCAGCGAGCGCGGCGGTGACGTCGGCGACTTCGATCCAGGTGTCGCCGGGCGCCTTCGTCCAAGGCGCGCGCTCGAGCGCGATCAGCGGCGTTCCCGTTTGCGCGCACGCCTGGACCGCGTGGCGGCTCATCTCGGCAGCGAAGGGATGCGTGGCGTCGATCGCATGCGTGATGCGCTCACGGCGAATATAGTCGGCAAGCCCGCTCACGCCGCCGAAGCCGCCGATGCGGGTCGGCAGCGGCTGATCGGCGGGCGCGCGGGTTCGGCCGCCATAGGAATACACGGCGTCGATGCGCGCGCGTGCGACTTCCGCGGCGAGCAAGCTCGCATCGGCGGTTCCGCCCAGAATGAGGGCGCGCGTCATGGCTGATCCCTGGCTGACCATCATCGGTATCGGCGAAGATGGCCTTGCCGGGCTGTCCGAGGCAAGCCGAAAGGCGCTTGCCAAGGCAGAAACTGTTTTTGGTGGCGAGCGTCATCTCGCGTTTGCTGACGTGGAGGGGCGCGGTCGTCCGTGGCCGGTGCCGTTCGACGCAGACATCGTGCTGAGCTGCCGCGGCCGGCCGACGGTGGTACTCGCCTCCGGCGATCCGTTCTGGCACGGCGCGGGTGCAAGTGTCGCCGAGAAGCTCGATGCCAACGAGTGGATCGCGCATTCGGCGCCATCGACCTTCTCGCTCGCCGCCGCGCGGCTCGGCTGGCGCCTCGAAGCCATCGCCTGTCTCGGGCTTCATGCCGCGCCGTTCGAGCGTCTCGTACCGCATCTCGTGCAAGGTGCGCGCATCATTTGCCTCGTGCGTGACGGCAAGGCCGCCGGTGATCTCGCGAAATGGCTGAGCGAGCGCGGTTGTGGCGCCTCGGCGTTCTGGACTCTCGCCGCGCTCGGCGGGCCGCGCGAAAGCATCGCTGAGCATCGCGCCGACAGCTTTGCGGGCGATCTCGCCGAAAACCTGGTCGCAGTGGCCGTCGAGGCGAGGGGCGGGCAAGGCATTCCCCGCAGCTCCGGCCTGACCGACGATCTCTTCATGCATGATGGCCAGATCACCAAGCGGCCGGTGCGTGCGCTGGCGCTCTCGGCGCTGGCGCCGCGACCCGGCGAGCGGCTGTGGGATATCGGCGCGGGTTCTGGCTCGATCTCTGTGGAATGGGCGCTGTGCGGCGGGACGGCGACCGCCATCGAGGCGCGCGAGGATCGTGCCGCGAATATCCGCAGCAATGCAACAGCGTTCGGATTGGCGCATCGGATCACTGTCATCACGGGGAGCGCGCCGAAAGCTTTTGCTGCGTTGGAAGCGCCGGATGCCGTCTTCATCGGTGGCGGTCTCGATATCGCGATGTTCGATGCCATCTGGCCGCGGCTTGCGCCGGGTGCGCGGCTCGTCGCGCATGCGGTGACGCTGGAGACGGAGGCGCTGCTCGGCGAACTGCACCAGCGCCACGGCGGCGAATTGATGCGGGTCGAGATTGCCCATGCCGCGCCGCTCGGCCGCTACCGGTCCTGGGAAGCGTCGCGGCCCGTGGTGCAATGGAGTGCGGTTCGATGAAAGTCGCCGGACTCGGATTCAAAAAGGATGTCACGCTGGCTTCGCTGCGCGAGGCGCTGCTGGCGGCGGGTGGTCCCGAGGGCCTTGCGGCGGTCGCGACTGTCAGCGACAAGGCCGACGCGGAGCCGCTCAAACAGCTCGCGCGTGAATGCGGCGTGCCGATCAAGCCGGTTCCGGCGGACATGCTGGCCGGCATCGAGACGCCGACGCAATCGGAGCTCGTCGCGGAGAAGTTCGGCACGGGCTCGGTCGCCGAAGCCGCGGCGCTCGTTGCCGCTGGTCCTCGCGCGCGATTGATTGCGACGCGGGCGGTCTCGCGGGATCGCACCGCGACCGCCGCGATCGCGGAAGGAGACGGCGCATGACGGTGCACTTCATCGGTGCAGGGCCGGGCGCTCCGGATTTGCTGACGTTGCGCGGACGCGACCTGATCGCGGCCTGTCCGGTCTGCCTCTATGCGGGCTCGCTGGTGCCCGAGGGCGTGCTGGCGCATTGCCCGCCCGGTGCACGGATCGTCAACACCGCGCCGCTGTCGCTTGACGAGATCATCGCGGAGATCGCCGCCGCGCATGCCGCCGGCAAGGATGTTGCCCGCCTGCATTCCGGCGATCTCTCGATCTGGTCGGCGATGGGCGAGCAGCTTCGTCGCCTGCGCGCGCTCGGTATTCCCTACACGGTCACGCCAGGTGTTCCGTCGTTTTCGGCTGCAGCAGCTGCACTAGAGATTGAGCTGACGCTGCCCGGTCTTGCCCAGTCAGTCGTGCTGACGCGCACGCCGGGCCGCGCCAGCGCGATGCCTGAGGGCGAAAAGCTCGCGGCGTTCGCCGCCACCGGTGCGGTGCTCGCGATCCATCTGTCGATCCATCTGCTCGACAAGGTCGTCGCCGAGCTCACGCCGCATTACGGCGCGGATTGCCCCGTCGCGATCGTCTGGCGCGCGAGCTGGCCGGACCAGCGCATCGTTCGCGCCACGCTGGCGACGCTCGATGCCGCCGTCGGCACCGAGATGGAGCGCACCGCGCTGATCCTGGTTGGCAAGACGCTTGGAGCGGCGGATTTTGACGAGAGCCGCCTCTATGCCGCCGATTACGATCGGCGCTATCGGCCGGTCGGCGCCGATCCGCGCTTTCCGGAGGCATCGTGATGCCGGCAGGGCTTGTCATCTCGGCGCCGGCCTCCGGCGTCGGCAAAACCACGCTGACGCTGGCGCTGGCGCGCGCCTGGCGCAATCGCGGATTGAACGTGCAGTGCTTCAAGAGCGGGCCCGACTATATCGATCCCGCCTTCCATGCCGCTGCGACGGGGCGCGCTTCCGTCAACGTCGATAGCTGGGCGATGGATCGCGGGACGATTGCTCATCTCGTGGGTCGCGGCACTGATGCCGATGTCGTGCTCGCGGAGGGTTCGATGGGCCTGTTCGACGGCGTCGCCGCGCGCGGCGTCTCCGGCACCGGCGCCACCGCCGACATTGCGGAGATGCTGGGCTGGCCGGTGCTGCTGGTGATCGATCCTTCCGGACAGGCGCAGACGGCGGCGGCGATCGCCGCAGGCCTTCGCGACTATCGTGCCGGCGTGCGCCTTGCCGGCGTGGTGCTCAATCGCGTCGCCAGCCCGCGACATGAAGATCTCGTGCGGCGTGCACTGAACGACGCCGGCATCGCCGTGTTCGGCGCGCTGCCGCGTCATGCAGAAATCAGCCTGCCGAAACGGCATCTCGGCCTGGTGCAGGCCGAAGAGCAGGCCGAGATCGGCAAGCTGATCGACGAAGCCGCGCGCTTCGTCGCCGAGCATGTCGATCTCGATGCGGTGCTGCGGGCGGCAGCAAGCTGTTCGCCGCAACCGGCGGCAAACGGCATGAACGTGACGCCGCCCGGGCAGCGCATTGCGTTGGCCCGCGATGCCGCGTTCTCCTTCATCTATCCGCACATGCTGGAGGCCTGGCGCGCGGCCGGCGCCGAGATCTCGACATTCTCGCCGCTTGCCGATGAAGCGCCTGACGCGAGCGCCGATGTCTGCTGGCTGCCCGGCGGCTATCCCGAACTGCATGCCGGCACGATCGCGGCCAATGCGCGCTTTCGCAGCGGCTTGCGCGCCTTCGCTGACACACGGCCGGTGCACGGCGAATGCGGAGGCTATATGGTGCTGGGAACCGCTCTGACCGACGCCGACGGCGTCCGTCATGAGATGACGGGCCTGCTCGGACTGGAGACGAGCTTTGCCAAGCGCCGCATGCATCTCGGCTATCGTCTCGCTGCGCTCGCCGCGCCGATGCCGGGCCATCAGGTCGGCGCGCGCCTGCGCGGTCACGAGTTCCACTATTCGACGATTGTCGCGCAGCCGGATACGCCGCTGGCGGTCGTGCACGATGCAACAGGCGCGATCATCGCCGAGACCGGCTCGCGGCGGGGACAAGCCACCGGCACGTTCTTCCATCTGATCGCGGAGGATCGGTGAGCGGTTTTGTCACTTTCATCTCGGCCGGCCCCGGCGACCCCGAGCTCCTCACGCTCAAAGGCGCCGCGCGGCTGCGCGATGCCGACGTCGTGCTCTATGACGACCTCGCCTCGGGCGCGATCCTCGATCTGGCCCGGCCCGGCGCCAATCTCGTCGCGGTCGGGAAGCGGGCAGGGCGGCCCTCGACCAAGCAGCACCACGTCAACCGCCTGCTGATCGATTACGCCGCGGCCGGCGTCCGTGTGGTGCGGCTGAAATCGGGCGATGCCGGTATCTTTGGCCGGCTCGAGGAGGAGCTGGAGGCTCTGCGCGAAGCCGGCATCGGCTACGAGATCATTCCCGGAATCACCTCGGCCTGTGTCGCCGCCGCGCAAGCCGGCATTCCCCTGACCCGGCGCCACACCTCGCGCCGGGTGCAGTTCGTGACCGGGGCCGATGTCACCGGCGAGCTGCCGCAGAATTTGAACTGGGCGGCGCTGGCGGATCCCGAAGCGACCACCGTCGTCTATATGGGCCGGCGCACCTTTCCGGCGCTTGTCGCAAAATTGATCGAGCACGGCCTCGCCCCTGATACCCCGGCGCTGTTCGCCGAATCCCTCGGTCGTCCCGACGAGCGGCTGGTCCGCACCACCATTGCCGAGCTGGCGGAACAGCTTGCGCGGGGCGGCGCGGCCTCGACGGCGGCGGTGATCCTGTTTGGCGCGCTGGCGGGCGATTATCCGTCAGGACCGTCCCGGCCGCCCTTCGCCCCTTGACGCCCGGCTGGCGAAAGGGGCACACAGGAGACGCATGGTGCTCGAGGCGGCGCAAACCGCCGGAGCATAATCGGGAATGGGGGTGGGCGGACAGTTGCGCCGCCCAAAACCCCAGCCGCCCCCGCGACTGTAAGCGGTGAGGGACTCCGATCAGCCACTGGGCCGCAAGGCCCGGGAAGGCCGGAGAACCCCAGTGAACCGCGAGCCAGGAGACCGGCCGTGCATGTCTTGTGGCCAAGGCCGTCGGGTGTGACGGCAGGAAGGAACTGAACCATGCATATCGAACCCGGAGTCGTATCGGGCGCCAAGCTCGTGTTGAGTTACGCAACCGGCATCGCAGTCGGCGGCGTTGCGCTGAAGCTCGCGGTCGAGACCGTGCGCGAGCAGGGCATCACGTCGTTCGCGGCGCGGACGCTCGCCACCACGGGCCTCGTTTTCGTCTTCTTCGAGATCCTGCCGCACTTCCCGGTGGGCGTCTCCGAGGTGCACTTCATCCTCGGCTCGACCCTGTTCCTGCTGTTTGGGGCAGCGCCCGCGGCCTTCGGCCTTGCGTTCGGACTGTTGTTCCAGGGCATCTTCTTCGAGCCGCCCGATCTGCCGCAATTCGGCATGAACGTCACCACGCTGCTGGTGCCGCTGTTCGGGATCCAGGCGATCGCCGCGCGGATCATTGCCCGCAACACCGCCTATGTCGATCTCAGGTATCGCCAGGCGCTGGCGCTGTCGACCACGTATCAGGCCGGCGTCATCGCCTGGGTTGCGTTCTGGGCGCTCTATGGCTCGGGCTTCGGTGCGACCAACCTCGTCAACATCGCGACCTTCGCGGCCTCCTACGCGCTCGTCATCGTGATCGAGCCGCTGGCCGACCTCGGTGTGCTGGCGCTGGCGAAGTCGCTGCGCGGCGTCACCGCGCCCGGCCTCGTTACCCCGCGTTTGCATAACGCGGCTTGAGAGACAAGCGAACGGGCGGCCGTGATGGCCGCCCTTCGCACTCACGATGCTGACACTCTCCCTGATAGGCATCGGTTGCGGCGATCCCGAGCAGCTCACGCGCGCCGCCGTTCAAGCCATCAACGCGGCCGATCTCATCCTGATCCCGCGCAAGGGGACGGCGAAGTCCGATCTCGCAGATCTCAGGCGGACGATCTGCGCGGATGTACTCACCAATCCAACGACGCGCATTGCCGAGTTCGATCTTCCTGTGCGCGATGCCGGTGAAGCGGACTATCACAAGGGCGTGGACGACTGGCACGATGCCGTGGCCGCGGCGTGGTCGCGGACGATCGCCAGCCATCTCGAAGGTAAAGGCAAGGTCGCGCTGCTGATCTGGGGCGATCCCTCGCTGTACGATTCCTCGCTGCGCATTGCGCGGCGGCTCGATCCCTTGCCTGATATCGAGGTCGTGCCGGGCATCACCTCGATCCAGGCGCTGTGCGCGGCGCATGCGCTGCCGCTCAACGACATCGGCGAGCCCTTCCTGGTCACGACGGGGCGCCGCTTGCGCGAAGGCGGCTGGCCGCAGGGCGTCGATACCGTGGTGGTGATGCTCGACGGCGGCACGGCTTTCCAGTCGCTCGATCCAGCCGGGCTGCACATCTGGTGGGGCGCCTATCTCGGTATGCACGATCAGATCGTCATGTCGGGCGTTCTGGCCGAGATCGGCCCGCGCATCGTCGCCGCGCGACAGGATGCGCGCGAGCGGCACGGATGGATCATGGACAGCTACATTCTCAAGCGCAGGCCGTAAGCGAGGCAGCATGCTCCCCGAATGGGTCACCCGGAAATGCCCCGAGGTCTCCGCTGTCCATCGCGAGGCGGCGCTCGCGCGTCAGGCGCAACTCACAAAACCGGCCGGCGCGCTCGGCCGGCTGGAGCAGCTTGCGGTCGAGCTTGCGGGCCTGCAGGCGACCGAGCAACCGCGCGCTGCGCGAGTGCCGATCATCGTCTTCGCCGGCGATCACGGCATCGTCGCGCAGGGCGTGTCGGCCTATCCGCAAGGAGTGACCATCGCGATGATGGCGAATTTTGCCTCGGGCGGTGCCGCGATCTCGGTGCTGGCGCGTGAGCTTGGCTCAGGCCTGGAGGTCGTCGACGCCGGCACGCTGGCACAGGAGGAGATGGCAGGAATCGTCACCGACAAGCCGCGCAGCGGCACGCGCGACTTCAGCGTGGAAGCAGCGCTCACCCCCACGGAGCTGGCATTCGCCTTCGAAGCCGGTCAGCGCGCAGTCGCGCGCGCGGCAGCCGGCAGGCCCGATCTCCTGATCTTCGGCGAGATGGGCATCGGCAATACCACGACGTCGGCGGCGATTGCGGCGAGCCTGCTCGGCATCAGTGCCGAGGAGATCGCGGGCAGCGGTACCGGCGTCGACGCGGCCGGCCGCGCGCACAAGGCGGGTGTGATCGATGCGGCGATTGCGCATCACGGCATTGCGGGCGCTTCGCCGGAAAAAATCCTGTGCGCCGTCGGCGGCCTCGAAATCGCGGCGATTTGCGGCGCCATCATTGCGGCTGCGCAAGCCCGCGTTCCCGTGTTGATCGATGGCTTCATCGTATCGGTGGCGGCGCTGGCGGCGGTACGGCTGAACCCGTCGTGCCAGCCATTCCTGCTGCCGTCGCATCAATCGGCGGAGCAGGGGCATCGGCTGGTGTTGCGTGCGCTGAACGTGCAGCCGTTGATCAGCCTCGATCTCAGGCTCGGCGAAGGATCGGGTGCGGCCATCGCGCTGCCGCTGGTGCGGCTCGCGTGCAGCCTTCACAACGGCATGGCGACCTTCGCGCAGGCCAATGTGCCGGATCGCCCGGCCTGACCCGGCTCAAGCCGCGCGCTGATTGACCGCGACGACGCGCCAGCCGGTGGCGAGCCGGTCGATCCGGGTCAGTGACAACGGATCGATCACGAAGCGCAGGGCCGCTTGTGGTGTCAGATCCAGCGCAATGCAGAGCGCGGCGCGGATGGTGCCGGAGTGAACGACGAGCGTTGCCGAGCCGGCGCCGATTTGCGAGAGACCCAGCCGGACGCGCACGACCTGATCCTCAAAACTTTCGCCGCCCGGCGGCCGCCCGTGCGCCGGATCGCTCCAGAACTGCGCATAGGTCTCGCCGCCGGTCGCCGCGAGCTCGTCATGCCGCCGGCCGGTCCAGTCGCCAAAATCCTGCTCACTTAATTCGGGCACCAACGCGGGTTCGAGTCCCAGCGCGCGCGCCGTCTCAACCGTACGTCGCGCCGGGCTCGCCAAGCTCGCAGCATCTGGCGGAAGCCTCTGCCGCAACGCCTCCAGTTGCACGCGATCGCCGAGATCGGCGGGCGCGTCGGCCGCATGGATCGTCCCTTTGACGCCGTCGACGGGCGCATGCCGTATCAGCCAGAGGAAGGTCTCGCCTTCCATACCTATCTCCAAGGAAGTTGGTCGCGGTGGTAATAACGTCGCACCGGCACATTGACTCTGTCTTGTCGGTAATCCTAGATGGCTTTGACGGTTTCCCCGAGTGGGGATGAAAAGGGAATGCGGTGCGGGGATTTTGTCCCCAATGCCGCGGCTGCCCCCGCAACTGTAAGCGGCGAATCTTGCGTCACGAGCCACTGGGTATCTCGGTCCCGGGAAGGCGATGCAAGGTACTGACCCGCGAGCCAGGAGACCTGCCGTCAGCCGTGGTCACACGCGAAGATGTCGGTCGGGGAGTACAGACATTCGGCTTCATCGGAAGGCTCAAAGGCCGGAGGTGGGACCTGGTTCGCTGTGACGTGCCACTGACGTCATACCGAGGTCCCGAACTGTGTCTTCCATTCGTCTTGTACGACCGCGTTGCTTCCTGCTCGCTTCCGCCGCGCTTACTTCATTTGCAGTCGCCGATCTGCCCGCAGCGCTGGCGCAGCAGGCCCGCGAGCCGCTGCCGCCGGTCGAGGTGTCGCCCGCCCAATCCCGCAAACCGGCAAAGCCGGCGGCCCGGGACGCGCAGAGCCCACGCCGCGCAGCATCGCGCAGGCCAGCGGCCGCATCGGCCGCGGCCAAGCCCGTCGTGCCGACCGCGGCGGCGCAGACGCCGCTCAACACCAATGTGGTTGCCGAGAGCGCCTCGCGCCTCGGCCTGACCGTGCAGGAGACACCCGCGACCGTCGAGGTCATCTCGGCCGAGACCATGCGGGAGCAGGGCTATCGCACCGTGTCGGAGGTTGCGCAGGGCGCGGTCGGTGTCACCTCCGGCGACAATCCGGCCGAGCCCGCGGCTTTCTCCATGCGTGGCTTCACCAACAGCCAGATCAACATGCTCTACAACGGCATCAAGATCGGTCCGCAGAACATGACCTCGCGGATCACGGATACGGCCAATCTCGCAGCCGTGGAATTTTTGAAAGGTCCGGCCTCGCTAATGTCGGGCGAAGGTGCCGCCGGTGGCGCAATCAACTTGATCACGAAGCAGCCACACACCGGGCCGATCCGGAATGACGCTGACTTCTCCTGGGATTCGCTCAACTCGTTCGGCGTCCATTACGGCTCGGGCGGCAGCACCAATTTGCAGGGGCTCGACTACCGCTTCGACATCAGCCGCGCCTCGCTCAATGGCTTTGCCGACGACACCAATACCAAGACGCTGGATGTGTCTGGCCAGCTCAATTACCGCATCTCCGACAGCCTCAAGATCTGGGGCGCGATCGAGTACCGGGAAGATCGCTCGAAGGCCTATTGGGGCGCACCGCTGGTACCGGTCGCCTTCAGCAGTTCGCATGCGACGAGCGGGATTGTTTCGGGCAATTACGTCTCGAACTTCAACAAAACGAATCTCGGTGCGATCACGATCGACGATCGTACCTTCAACACCAATTACAACGTTCTCGACAACCGCAACGTGGCACAAGAGGTGTGGCTGCGCGGCGGCTTCGAACTGAAGCTGGCGCCTGACCTGACGCTGAAGAGCCAAGCCTATGCCTATGGCGCGGAGCGTACCTGGTTCAACAACGAGATCGAGGCTTTCAATGCCAGTACGGGCCTGCCCAACTCGAACATGGTCGATCGCGAGCGCTTCTATGTTGCACATAGCCAACGCCTTGTCGGCAACATTACCGACCTGATTTGGGACGCTAATATCGCAGGCTTCGACAACCGCCTGGTCACGACACTTTCGTCCAGCTATCTCGATTTCGTCAGGCCAGGCGCGGCCAACTTCCCGGACGATTACGTCTCGCTCGTCAATCCCGACCGTGGCCTTTACGGCCTGCTCACGACGCAGCAGCAGACCGCGCGCATCGACAACGAGGCGCTGTCGTTCGAGGACCGGGTGAAGCTCACGCGAACCTTCGCGCTGGTCGGCGGCCTCCGCGTCGAGCATATCGGGCTTGACCGCAACTCGACCGACGCCGCCGGGCTGGAAAAGGCGAACTTCCCGTTCTCGAAGTCCTGGGTCCCGACGACGGGTCGCATTGGCTATACCTGGGACGCCGTTCCCGGCCTGACCTTCTTCAGTCAGTACGCGACCGGTGCTGACGTCTCAGCCAACAACATCTTCCTGCTTGGGCCAGCCCAGCCGCTCGACCTGACGACCTCGCGCACCTATGAGACGGGCGTCAAGCATCTGTTGTGGAACAACAGGGCGGAATGGTCGTTCTCGGCCTACGATATCGAGCGCAAGAACGTCTATGCGGCGGCTGGCGGCATGCAGCTCAACATCGCGGGACGGCAGGAGTCGAAGGGCGTCGAGCTCGCCGCGGCCGTACGCCCGATCGATCCCCTGCGGCTCTGGGGCAACATCGCCTATGTCGATGCACGCTATGCCGACTACAATTTTGCCGGTGGTTCGTTCTCCGGCAACACGCCGCCGAACGTGCCGCGTGTCGTGGCCAATGCCGGTGCGTCGTACCGGTTCTTCACGCCCTGGCCGGTGGAGCTCGGCATCACGGGCCGCTATGTCGGCGACCGCTACAACACCGATGCCAACGTCGTGACGATGAAGGCCTACACCGTCGCCGACGTCTACGCCTTCGTCGACATCCCGAAGACGGTGTTCAACGCGGTCGACCAGGCCCGTCTGGGCTTCCGCGTGCGCAACATCACCAACAAGCGCTACGCGATCTGGGGCGATCCGTTCTATCCCGACCAGATCCTGCTCGGTGCGCCCAGGACCTATGAGCTCTCGGCCGCGTTCAAATGGTAGGGCGCTGACCACATGATGAACGCGATCGTGCTGCTGCATCGCTGGCTCGGGATCGCGTTCTGCCTGCTGTTCGCGATGTGGTTCGCGAGCGGAATCGTGATGCACTTCGTCCCGTTTCCGTCATTGGCGGAAGCGGAACGTTTTGCCGGGCTCGCGCCGGTGGCTGGCGGAGCGGTGAGGATTGCGGTCGCGGAGGCCGTCGCCGCGAGCGGGATCGCGGACGCCACGCGCGTTCGCCTGGTCCAGCGGAGCGACGGGCCGGTCTATGTCGTGTCGAACCCGTCGCGTGTGCGTGCGGTCCATGCCTCCGACGGACGGGATGCATCGGTGACGTCCGCCGACGTCGCGGTCGGTATCGCGCGGGATCATGCCCGGCAACGCGGGCTCGATGCCGCGCGGGCGTCGATGATTTCGGGCGCGGATTATGATCAATGGAGCGTACCCAACGGCTTTGATCGACACCGGCCTCTGTTGCGCGTCGCTCTTGGCGATGCGGCCGGAACCGAGGTCTATGTCTCCTCGCGCACCGGCGAAGTCGTGCTGGATACGACCCGCAGCGAACGCGGCTGGAATTGGGCCGGCAGCGTCCTGCACTGGATCTATCCGACGGTCCTGAGGAGCAACTGGTCCCTTTGGGATCGGGTGGTCTCGACATTGTCGCTGGTGGCTTTTATCGCCGCGACGCTCGGCGCGGTGCTTGGAACTATCAGGATCAGGATTCGAGGGCGCGGGGTTTCGTCGCCTTATCGCGGCTGGCACGCCCTGCATCACATCATTGGTCTCGTCGCGACCGTTTTCGTGCTGACCTGGAGTTTCAGTGGCTGGCTCTCGATGGATCACGGCCGGCTGTTCTCGCGCGGGGAACTGACCCCGACCGAAGCGGGCGTGGTGTATGCCGCGCCTGACTGGACGACGGCCCCACCGGTCGGTCAGCCGTCGGCTCGCGAAGTCGAATGGTTCGCCGTCAACGGTGTTGTCTACCGGCGCGACCGTACCGGCCTCGCCAGTCAGGCCTTGACCAAAACGGGGGAGGCGATCCGCAGCCGCCAGGTGGCATTCCTCGGCGAGAGGGATGTCCATGACCTGACGACGCGCCTTGCGCCGGGCTGTGGCGCCCCGTCCGTTCTAGCCGACAATGACGATTATCCCGCGCACTCCGTTGTCCCCGGAGCGCCCGTCTATCGCTCCCGATGCGGCGACCTCTGGTTCGACATCGACGGTGCCGACGGCCGCGTGCTGCAAAGACTGGATGCCTCGCGGCGCGCCTATCGCTGGTTCTATAGCGCGCTTCACACGCTCGATTTTCCCGTTCTCATGGCGCATCCGCGTCTGCGCGATATCCTGGTCGTCGGGCTCTGCTTGCTGGGGCTGGCATTTTCCGTCACCGGCATCGTCATCGGCTGGCGGCGCTTGCGGTCGACCTTCGCGGCTTGAGCTGCGTATCGAACAAATCATATGCGCCATGCAAATTGCGGGTTGCGCGGGCGATGGCAGGCGCGGATGATCCTCCGAGGGGGCGCAGCGGTGCGCTCTCTCAATGGGGCGATCGTGATCGATGTCAATTCAGCGCAAGCGCCTCGGCATGATTACCCCGTCGTCCAACTCGGTGCTGGAGCCCGTCACCAATTCCATGCTGCATGGCGTGGCCGGAGTCACCGTTCATTTCTCGCGCTTCCGCGTCACCGAGATCGCGCTCGATGCCGCGGCGCTGAACCAGTTCGATGCCTCGGTGATGCTGCCGGCGGCGGATCTGCTGGCGGACGCCAAGGTCGATGCCATTGCCTGGAACGGCACGTCGGCAAGCTGGCTCGGTACCGGCCGCGACCGGAGCCTGTGCGAAGCGATCGCGGCGCGGACCGATATCCCGGCGACGACCTCCACGCTCGCCTGCATCGACGCCGTCCGGGCGCTCGGCGCCGGACGCGTCGGCCTGGTCTCACCCTATACGGACGACGTGCAACGGCGTATCGGCGATGTCTGGGCCGAGGAGGGGATCGCCCCTCACGCCGAGCGGCATCTCGGCCTGCGCGATAACTTTTCCTTCGGTGAGGTCACGCCCGCGACGATCGCCGACATGATCCGCGCGGTCGCGGCGGACGGCGCCGATGCCGTCGTCATTCTCTGCACCAATCTCGACGGCGCCGCGCTGGCTGCAGCACTCGAACGGGAGTTGGGCATCGCCGTGCTGGACTCGGTCGCGGTCACGCTGTGGCGGACGCTCGAACTCGCCGGTGGCGACATCGCGGCCCTTACGGCGTGGGGCCGGAT
>NZ_JBFRFR010000060.1:0-69293 GCF_052114925.1 Bradyrhizobium sp. 2TAF36
CCCGAAGGGCGACCGCGTCAAGATCACCATGAGCGGCAAGTTTCTGCCGTACAAATACTACGGCGCCAGCGGCAATGTGCCGGAATACGGCT
Organism: Bradyrhizobium sp. 2TAF36; assembly: GCF_052114925.1. Classification (NCBI taxonomy): domain Bacteria; kingdom Pseudomonadati; phylum Pseudomonadota; class Alphaproteobacteria; order Hyphomicrobiales; family Nitrobacteraceae; genus Bradyrhizobium; species Bradyrhizobium sp. 2TAF36. Next base: position 93 of record NZ_JBFRFR010000060.1, read on the forward strand.
TCAAGGAGGGGTGAGGCACGCGAATGGCGAATCGCGAGTAGCGAATGGGGTTCATTCGCTACTCGCCGCTCCCTATTCGCCTATTTGCCCGCCTTCACCTCGGCCGCGGCCACGGCGATCAATTCGCTCATCTTGGCGCGAATCGCCTGTTCGGTGATGGCGACGTTCTTGGCGGCGAAATCGGCCATGACCTTGCGCAGGACGTCGGCATCGCCGGCCTCCTCGAAATCGGCCGCGACCACTTCCTTTGCGTAGGCGGTGGCGGCCTCGCCGGTGATGCCGAGCTTCTCGGCGGCCCAAAGGCCGAGCAGCCGGTTGCGGYGGGCTTCCGCCTTGAATTTCTGCTCCTCGTCGAGGGCGAACTTCTTCTCGAAGCCTTCCTCGCGCTTGTCCAAACTGCTCATGCCTTTTTCCAATTCCCTGCTGACTGGATCCGGCGGCCGTCGTTGCGACGGCCCCGGCGCATGCCTAGATAGGGGGCACGAATCGGCAAAACAACGAGCCGTTAAGCCGCAGGCAAGACGGTATAAGTTGATGCCGGGCGGCCGGATCGATTGTGCTGGGACAGCCAATCGGATAGGTTGCCTGAAGGCTTGGTTCCCGTTCTGTTTCCAAGGGGTTATAGACGGGTTCCCAGCCGTTCACGGCAGCTCCGCTGTGGGTCGTAACCTGGTAACCGGAGCACACCAAATACATGGATTTCAACAAAACACGGTACATCCCCATGAGCCGTCGGCGTCGTATTTATGAAGGCAAGGCAAAGGTTCTTTACGAAGGCCCGGAGCCCGGTACCCTGATCCAGCACTTCAAGGATGACGCCACCGCGTTCAATGCGAAAAAGCATCAGGTAATCGAGGGCAAGGGTGTCCTCAACAACCGGATCTCGGAGTACCTGTTTCAGCATCTCAACGACATCGGGGTGCCGACCCATTTCATCCGCCGCCTCAACATGCGCGAGCAGTTGATTCGCGAGGTCGAGATCGTGCCGCTCGAAGTGGTGGTGCGGAACGTTGCCGCCGGCTCGCTGTCGCAGCGCCTCGGCATCGAGGAGGGCACGCAGCTGCCCCGGTCGATCATCGAGTTCTATTACAAGAACGATCAGCTCAATGACCCCATGGTGTCGGAAGAGCACATCACCGCGTTCGGCTGGGCCACGCCCCAGGAGATCGACGACATCATGGCGCTCGCCATCCGTGTCAACGACTTCCTCACCGGCCTCTTCCTCGGTATCGGCATCCGCCTCGTCGACTTCAAGATGGAGTGCGGCCGGCTGTTCGAAAACGAGATGATGCGGATCATCGTCGCCGACGAGATCTCGCCGGATAGCTGCCGTCTGTGGGACATCAAGTCGAACGAGAAGCTCGACAAGGACCGTTTCCGCAGGGACCTCGGCGGCCTGCTCGAGGCTTACACCGAAGTCGCAAAACGCCTCGGCATCCTCATGGAGAATGAGCGTCCGCAGGGCACTGGCCCGGTGCTGGTGAAGAGCTAAGAGGGATTTGACGTGAAGGCACGTGTTACCGTTACCCTGAAAACGGGCATCCTCGATCCGCAGGGCAAGGCCATCGAAGGCGCGCTGAAGTCGCTCGGCGTCGACGGCGTCGCCAGCGTCCGCCAGGGCAAGGTGTTCGACATCGAGCTTGCCGGCGCCGACAAGGCCAAGGCCGAAGCCGCGCTGAAGGAGGCGGCCGACAAGCTCTTGGCGAACACCGTGATCGAGAACTATCGCGTCGAGATCGTCTAACCCGCGCGGCGCTTCACAGCCATCCGACGCGGTGGAAGCGCCAGTACAATGCGAGGCAGGCGAGCGCCATCATCCCCATGACGACGAAATAGCTGTACTCCCATTGCAGCTCGGGGATGTACTTGAAGTTCATCCCGTAGATGCCTGCGACTGCGGTGGGCACGGCGAGGATCGCCAGCCACGAGGCGAGCTTCTTGGAGACCGCGGTCTCCTGCGCCTGTCCGACCAGCAGGCTCGCCTCGAAGGCGAAGGCCAGCACCTCGCGCATGGAATCGATGCGCTCCTGGATGTTCCTGACGTGGTCGGTGACGTCGCGGAACAGCGGCTGCATCGTCGCACGCACCATCGCAAGCTCGTCATGCTCGAGGCGGCGGCAGACTTCCACCAGCGGGCCGATCGCGGTCCTGAGCCGCAACAGGTCGCGGCGCAGCATGTAGAGCCGCTCGATCTGTGCCTTGCTGATCGGCTTGGAGAGCACGTCGTCCTCGATGCCCTCGACCTCCTCGTGGATGCTCTCCAGCACGGGCGAGTAGTTGTCGACGATGAAATCGAGGATGGCGTAGAGGATGTAGTCCTCGCCGCGCGCAAGCGCCCGTGGGCAGCTTTCGCAGCGTTCGCGCACCGGGGTGTAGGATGTCGAGGCGCCATGGCGCACCGAGACCAGATAGCCTTCGCCGACGAATATGTGCGTCTCGCCGAAGGCGATCCGGCCCTCGAACAATTGCGCCGTCCGCGCCACGATGAACAGGGCCTCGCCATATTGCTCGATCTTCGGCCGCTGATGGGCGTTGTTGGCGTCCTCGATGGCAAGGTCGTGCAGGTCGAACTGCTTCTGCACGGCGCTGAGCAGTGCCATGTCAGGCTCGTGCAGCCCGATCCACACCACGTGGCCGGGCTTGGCCCGCCAGCTCGAAGCCTCGCTGATGGCGATATTGGCGACACGCCGGCCGTCGACATAGGCGCCGGCAGCGATGACGCCCTGAGTGGACACCGGTTCGGAGGGGGAGGCGGGCAGCGACGGGACGTTCATGGCTTCAATCCCGGGCAAGATCGTCAGGCAAAAGTGCCGTGGCTATGGCCTGTGTACAAGGCCGCCCGGCGAGGCTAGCACTGGTAAAATCCCCGTCAAATGGCTATGTCTCTTCATGATTTTGGCCCTATTTGGCCAGCCCGATTCCCATCACCGCCGGAACCCGAACCATGAAAGCCGCCATCCTCGTCTTTCCCGGAATCAACCGCGAGCGCGACATGGCGCGCGCATTGAGGCTGATCTCCGGCAGCGAGCCCGCGATGGTCTGGCACGCCGAGACGTCGCTGCCCGCGGGCACCGACCTCGTCGTGGTGCCCGGCGGCTTCTCCTACGGCGACTATCTGCGCTGCGGCGCGATCGCGGCGCGGTCGCCGGTGATGGACGCGGTGCGCGACTATGCGGCCAAGGGCGGTCTCGTGCTCGGCGTCTGCAATGGTTTTCAGATCCTCTGCGAGTCCGGCCTGCTGCCCGGCGTCCTGATGCGCAACGCGCGGCTGAAGTTCATCTGTCACGACGTGCATCTGCGCGTCGAGCGCTCCGACACGCCGTTCACCCGCGGCTACAATGCCGGCCAGGTGATCCGCGTGCCCGTCGCCCATGGTGAGGGCAATTACGAGGCGGATGAAGAGACCATCAAGCGGCTCGAAGGCGAAGGGCGGGTGCTCTATCGCTACTGCTCCGCCGACGGCGTGGTCGACGAGGCCCACAACATCAACGGCGCGGCGGAATCCATCGCCGGAATCGTCAATGACAGGGGCAACGTGCTCGGCATGATGCCGCACCCGGAGAACCACGTCGAAGACATCATGGGCTGCACCGACGGCCGCGGCCTGTTCGCCGGTCTCACTGCCCATCTGGAAAAGGCCGCGTGATCTCGTTCGTGGCGAAGCGGGCTCTCGCCGCGATCGCGGCGCTGTCGCTCGCGACATTTTCACTCGCGACCGCAGCCTTCGCGCAGGATTTCCCCAAGCGCCCGATCACGATGATCGTGCCGTTCGCGGCCGGCGGCACGTCGGACGTGATCGCGCGCACGGTCGCCGAGCAGATGGGCATCGCGCTCGGCCAGACCATCGTGATCGAGAACGTCGCCGGCGCCGGCGGCTCGACCGCGCTGGCGCGCGCCTCCCGCGCCGAGCCTGACGGCTACACCATCGCTATCGGCAACGCCGGCACCAACGCCGCGACCTACACGATCTATCCAAAACTGCCGTTCACGCCTGAATCCTTCGTCCCGATCGCCATGGTCGCGAAGACGTTCGGCATCATCGCGCTGCGCAAGGATTTCCCGGCGAAGGACCTGAAAGAGTTCATCGCCTACGCCAAGGCCAACCCGGGCAAGATCAATCTCGGCCACGCCGGTGTCGGCTCGTCGAATTACCTCATTTGCAAGAGCTTCGTGACGGCCGCCGGCATCGACGCGACGCTGGTCGGCTATCGCGGCGCATCGCCCGCGCTGACGGATGCGATCGGCAGCCAGATCGACGGCGTCTGCGATGCTGCGGCCTCCGTCTCGCAGTCGATCAACGAGAAGCTGGTGCGGGGCCTCGTGGTCGGCTCGACCGTGCGGCTGGCCACGCTGCCCGATCTGCCGACGTCTGCCGAGGCGGGCCTGCCGGACTTCGAGGCGCAGGGCTGGAATGGCCTGTTCGCACCCAAGGGCACGCCGCAGGCCGTCATCGCCAAGCTGAATGCCGCCGCGCGCACGGCTGTCGAGACCGACGCGGTGAAGAAGCGTTTTGCCGACCTGTCGACCGTTGCGCCTGATGACAACGAGCATACGCCCGAGCTGCTCCAGCAGCTCGTGACGCGCGACGTCGAGAAATACCGGAAGATGCTGGCGGACGACGCCAAGTAGTAGCCGCCCAAGTCATAGCAAGTCATAGCGGTTTTGGGCTTGCTGTCTCATGAACCTCAATCGCGTTTGAGACGACTGACTCCTCGTCGCCATCAAGGTGCGCGCGTCCGGGGTCGCTGATTTCCGCGCGGGTGGAAGCAACTCAAAGTTGTTTCGCCGCGCGAGTTGCGATATCAGGAAGCGTGCGCTGTCGTTGTGCTCCCGGATGTCACATGCCCGTCGCTTTGGTCGTTCTGCTGCTCGATATCACACTGATTTATCACGCGTCGCGAACCGGGCGGTTGCAGCCCTGGGCCTTCATCATCCTGATGGTGCCGCTGATCGGCGCGCTCGCCTACATCGCGGTCGAAATCGTCCCTGAATGGTTTTCCAGCCCCGGTGCGCGACAGGCGCGTCAGCGCGTTGCCAATCGGCTCGATCCGGAGAAGCGTTATCGCGAGCTGTGCGACCGGCTGGCGGCCACCGACACCATCGCCAACCGTGCGGCGCTGGCCGGGGAATGCGCGAAGGTCGGCCGCTTCAGCGAGGCCGCAGCATTACGGTCACATCCTGAGCCTGCCGATGGGCCACGATCCCGCTTATGCCTTCGGCAAGGCGCAGGCCGAGTTTGCCGCCAAACGTCCGGCCGATGCGCTGGCGACGCTGGACGATCTTCAGAAGCAATGGCCGGACTTCGATTCCGCCGATGCGCATCTGCTGTACGCCCGCGCGCTCGCCGAGGTGGGGCGGCTCGACGAGGCGCTGGAGGAATATCACGCCGTCGCCGGCTATTTCCCCGGCGCCGAGGCCCGGGTGCGCTACGGCATGCTGCTCCAGATGGTCGGCCGCAGCGCCGAGGCGCGCATGGTCTTCAACGAGCTCCTGATCCAGATGCGGCGCGCGCCGAAATATCTGCGCGAGGCGCAGGCCGAGTGGCTCTCGATCGCCGAGAAGCAGATTTCGACCTGAGCGGTCTTATTGTTTGAGCATGATCTTATCGGAAAACTGCTGCGCACTTTTCCGGATCATGCTTTGCGCAGCTTCAGCCGTTCCGCCGGCACCGTCATCGCGGCGACGCCGGCCATGACCAGCAGAAGTCCCAGCGCGAGGTTCGACGGCACGCTCTCGCCGAGCAGCAGCACGGACAATCCGACGCCGATCGGAATGCGCAGATAGCCTTGTGCGTTCGTTGTCAGCGTGCCGAGCCGGCCCAGGCAGACGTAGAACAGCATCAGCCCCAGCGCGCTGGAGACGATGCCCATGACGATGGTAGCGACGATCGCCGTCGGCGTCGGGTGCAGCGTCCAGGGCTGGTCGATGATGAGCGAGGGCGGCAGCAGCACGAGGCCACCGAACAGCAGCGAGCCGGTTGCGACCACCATCGGATCGTATTCGGAGAGCCGCAAGCCAAAGATGGTCGCGCAGGCAAAAGAGATGGTGGCGAGCAGGATCGCGATCTCCGCCACGATCTCGCTGCCGAAGCCGCGCAGCGCGTCCAGCCCGACGATGGCGATCGTGCCGGCGAGGCCGAGAATTGCGCCCGCGAGCTTCAGCAGCGTGGCCGGCTCGTGCCGCGTGATCAGCGACGTGATCAGGAAGGCGAAGATCGGCGTCGTCGAGGCCAGCACCACCGTGTTCGAGGCCGGCACATATTGCTGCGACCAGGTGATGATCAGGAACGGGAAGGTCGAATTGATCAGCTGCTGGGTCGCAAACAGCTTCCAGGCTTTCACGTCGGTCGGCAGCTTGACGCCGCGCATCCACAGGATGGCAAACAGGAAGGCGAACGCGATCAGCGAGCGCGCCGAGATGAAGGTGATGGGCGGGATCGTGGGAAGCGCGAGCTTCGCCAGCGGATAGGTCGAGCTCCAGCAGCAGGCGAGCGCGAACAGCAGCGCATAGTCGCGCCAGTTGCGCGCGCCGGTGGCGATGACGGATGGCGACGATGATGCGGCGGCCGCCGTGCGGCCCGACGATGTGCTCTTCGGCACCTTGTTCCTGCTCCCCCGCGCCAACGCGCTTGTCGCAAGTCTGGGCGAGGGGGCGCGAAAAGGGAAGGCGTCGAGCTATGCGTTTGCCTGGAGTGCAGGCTTCCGCTTCACCCGCTTGATCGTGCCGGAGAAGGTAAACAGCGGCCGCCCTGCCGAGGTCAGCTTGCCCCGCAGGAAGATCAGCGAGCCGCCGGCGCGGGACACTTCGCCGACGCATTCGACCAGCTCGCCCTCGCGGGCCGCGTCGAGGAAATCACAGGCGAAATTCGTCGTCACCGCCGGGCCATCGAGCTCATGGGTGGCGATCGCGAACAGGCAATAGTCGGCGAAGGCCATGAAGCAGCCGCCATGGACGTTTCCGGAGCCGTTGAGGTGCTTTTTCTCGACCCGGAACGCCGAGCGGACGCTGCCGTCGTCCTCGATTTTGTGCCAGAATGGGCCGATATGGCTCTCAAAACTGTCGCGAATCCAGGTCCGCCAGCCCGTGAACTCGCCATCGGTGGCGACGTGCAGGTCCGGGCGGCGGGTGGAGGGGACTTTGGTCAATTCGTGCAAGGAAATGGGCCTTCAATTACGGGTCTTTAGTCCTTAAATCCGATCCGTCAGCGCCTTGCAATTCCCGTTCCCGCCGACCGCCTGCCCGCAAAACGTGGGACAGCGGGAAAATGGGCCATAAAGGGCTTTTCGTAGGCCCCCGATCTTCCTAAGAACGGCAAAACGCCGCCGAAAGCCCCGAATCCATGAAGAACGAACCCAAGATCACCCCCGAACTGGTTGCCGCCCACGGGCTCAAGCCCGACGAGTACGAGCGCATCCTGAAGCTGATCGGGCGGGAGCCGACCTTCACCGAGCTCGGCATCTTCTCGGCGATGTGGAACGAGCACTGCTCGTACAAATCCTCGCGCATCCATCTGCGCGGCCTGCCGACCAAGGCGCCCTGGGTGATCCAGGGCCYCGGCGAGAATGCCGGCGTGATCGATATCGGCGACGGCCAGGCCGTGGTCTTCAAGATGGAGAGCCACAACCACCCKAGCTACATCGAGCCCTATCAGGGTGCGACCACCGGCGTCGGTGGCATTCTGCGCGACGTCTTCACCATGGGCGCGCGTCCGATCGCCTGCCTCAATGCGCTGAGCTTCGGCGCGCCCGAGCATGCCAGGACGCGGCATCTCGTCTCCGGCGTCGTCGCCGGCGTCGGCGGCTATGGCAATTCCTTCGGCGTGCCGACGGTCGGCGGCCAGGTGCGCTTTCACACCCGCTATGACGGCAACATCCTCGTCAACGCAATGGCGGTCGGCCTCGCCGATGCCGACAAGATTTTCTATGCTGCCGCCTCCGGCGTGAACATGCCGATCGTCTATCTCGGCTCCAAGACCGGCCGCGATGGCATTCACGGTGCCTCGATGGCCTCGGCGGAGTTCGACGACAAGTCCGAGGAGAAGCGCCCGACCGTGCAGGTCGGCGATCCCTTCGCCGAAAAACTGCTGCTCGAGGCCTGCCTCGAGATTATGGAGAAGGGCTGCGTCATCGCGATCCAGGACATGGGCGCGGCCGGCCTGACCTGCTCGGCGGTCGAGATGGGCGCCAAGGGCGACCTCGGCGTCGACCTTGATCTCGACGCGGTGCCGACGCGCGAGACCGGCATGAGTGCCTACGAGATGATGCTCTCGGAAAGCCAGGAGCGCATGCTCATGGTGCTCAAGCCCGAGAAGGAAAAGGAAGCCGAGGCGATCTTCAAGAAGTGGGGCCTCGACTTCGCCGTGGTCGGCTACACCACGCCGAGCAAGCGCTTCGTCGTCAAGCATGGCGGCGACGTGATGGCCGATCTGCCGATCAAGGAGCTCGGCGACGAGGCGCCGCTCTACGACCGTCCGCACGTTCCCTCCACCGCGCTGCCTGTGGTGCACGCGCGCGAGGTGCCGGCGCCGATGGGCGTCGGTGCCGCGCTGGAGAAGCTGATCGGCACGCCCGACATGTGCAGCAAGCGCTGGGTCTGGGAGCAATACGACCACGTCATCCTCGGCAACACCTTGCAGCGTCCCGGCGGCGACGCCGCTGTCGTGCGCGTGCAGGACGGGCCGAAGGGTCTGGCGCTGACCGTCGACGTGACGCCGCGCTATTGCGAGGCCGATCCGTTCGAGGGCGGCAAGCAGGCGGTGGCGGAAGCCTGGCGCAACATCACCGCGGTCGGCGGCAAGCCGCTCGCGATCACCGACAATCTCAATTTCGGCAATCCTGAACGGCCCGAGATCATGGGCCAGTTTGTCGGCTGCCTGAAGGGCATCTCGGAAGCCTGCCGCACGCTCGACTTCCCGGTCGTGTCCGGCAACGTCTCGCTCTACAACGAGACCAACGGCCGCGCGATCCTGCCGACACCTTCGATCGGCGGCGTCGGCCTGCTCGACGATTTCACCAAGTCCGCTTCGCTGGCCTTCAAGGCCGAGGGCGAGGCGATCCTCCTGGTCGGCGAAACCCACGGCTGGCTCGGCCAGTCGGTCTACCTGCGCGACATCTGCGGTCGCGAGGAGGGCGCGCCGCCGCCGGTCGATCTCGCGGCCGAGAAGCGCAACGGCGATTGCGTGCGCGGCATGATCCATGCGGGCACCGCGACGGCGGTGCACGATCTCTCCGACGGTGGCCTCCTGATCGCGCTCGCCGAGATGGCAATGGCGAGCGGCATCGGCGCAAAACTGCTGGCGGCGCCGGCGGCGCTCGTGCCGCAGGCCTATTGGTTCGGCGAGGACCAGGCGCGCTATCTCGTCACCGTGCCGGAAGCGGAAGCCGGCCGCGTGCTGGCCAAGATGCGCGGCTGCGAGGTGCCTTGCGTGCGCATCGGCACCACCGGCGGCGATGCGATCGCGATCGCGGGCGAGGCGCCAGTGTCGATCGATAGCCTGCGGAAATCGTTCGAGCGCTGGCTGCCGGAATATATGAGCGGGAAGGCGGCGTAAGGCGCCGCCACACACTCCGTCATTGCGAGGAGCAAAGCGCCGAAGCAATCCAGACTGTCTCCGCGACTCTGGATTGCTTCGCTACGCTCGCAATGACAGGCGGAGAGACCTCGGCCTCACAAAACGTGCGACGCGCCCGGAATCTTCCGCAACATTGCCGTCAGTCCCCAGCTCAGCAACACCGTAAGCACGAAGCCGATCGCGGCCTTGAAGATCGCAGGCCACGAATAGTCGAACAGCACATACTGGATCCACAGCGCGATCGGGTAGTGCACCAGGAACATGCCGTAGGCGTCCGCCTGCATGCGGTCGAGCAGGTTCGGCCCCGGTGACTTCTGGTGCAGGAAGAAGGCGAGGATCGCGAGCAGGATCGCGGCCGAGAACAGCACGACGAACGTGCCGTAGATCGCCTGATACCAGTCCGGCAGCACGTTGGGATTCCCGAGGATTGCGCGCTTGATGTAGATCATGCACCACATCAGGCAGTAGGGGACCAGCGTGGCGATCACCCACATCCATCGGTTCTTCGGCAACTGGCCCTCGGCGCTGAGGATGCCGCGATCGAAGTTGGCGGCACCGACGCTGACGCCAATGAAGAAATAGGCGAAGTAGAGCAGGACGCGGCTCGCCTGCACCGAAAACGGTCCGAACTCGAACCATTTGTTGGCGCCGAAATGGACCAGCGCGGGCACGTAAACGACGGCGGTGACGACGGCCAGCAGCAGCCAGAACACGGCCGGCTGGTCAAAACCGCGCAGCGAAACGCGGTTGACCGGATCGACCAGGTGGGCTGAGACCCGGTAGAGCAGGCTCGCAGTCAGGTCGAACGCCAGCAGCACCCACACGAACCAGATCGGCCCGCTCGGCCACGGCCCGACGGTGATCGTCTTCCACCAGAACGAAGCGAAGGTCAGCTCGGGATCGTGCCGCAGCGCGATCGCGTAATAGGCGATCGGGATGACCGTGAAGGCCGCGATCACGAACGGCAGCCCGAGTCGCAACAGGCGGTCGCGCAGGAAAACCTGTGGCGCCTTGCGCGCGATGCCGGACCACGTGAACAGTCCCGACAGGAAGAAGAACATCGCCATGAAGAAGCTGTCGGTGCAGAGCACGACGACGTCGAAGCCGATCCAGGACGCCGGGTCGGTGTGACCGAAATAGGTGTAGGGAATGACGGCGTGGTGCAGCAGCACCACCAGCGTGAGGAAGGTGCGGGTCCGATCGAGCGACAGATTGCGCGTCTTGGCTTTCGGCGCGGCGTGCGCCTCCGCGCCGATCGTCGCGGAATGTGACATCGTCATCATGGTCGCCCCGATTGCGCTCCTGCCCTGGCCGGACTGTGCCGCCGGGAACCGGATTCAGCAAGCGCAGTTTGTGCCGCGCCTTGCCCGCGGAGCGCCCTCAGGAACCAGTTCCGCGCAGCGAAGTTAGCGTTCGCGAATGGGTTGAGGGCCGCAAAACATGCGGCATTTTAGTCGGAGTTGGTTATGACGATCCTGAAATGGGCGCTGATCTTTCTCTTGATCTCGATCGTGGCCGGCGTGCTCGGCTTCACCGGCCTCTCGGCCGCCTCGGCCGATGTCGCCCGCTTCCTGTTCTATATCTTCGTCGTGATCTTCCTGGTGTTGCTGATACTGGGGCTCACGATCTTCAGGGCGTAGCCGGGCTGCCGCTCGAATCGCGGGGGGCGGGGCGCCGGCCCTCAATTGCCTGCGAATGGCATGACGCGGGCCATCAGCTCGGCCAGGAATTCATCAGGACGATCGAACGGAATGAAATGATCGCCGCCGCGAACCCACACAAACTCCTTATGCGGGGCCGTGATCTCCTTGAAATATTGCTCGGCGGGTTCGCCCGGCGTCACGCCGTCCGCGTCGCCCTCAATGAAGAACATGGGGATCGAAGATCTGAATCCCATCGAGACCATGTCGCTCTGAAACATCGGCCCGTTCCGCCCGGTCAGATATTTGGCCGAGAAGGCGACGCCCTTGCGCCAGTTGTACAAGTCGAGCAGCGAGACATCCGGCATGAAGAGCGGCGGGATGGGACCGGCGAACTGGAAGCCGCCGGCGGGCGGCAGACCCAGCGCGTTGCTCCATCTGTCCGCAATCAGGCGATTTTCGGGGGTGAGGGTCGGCTGTGAAGCGACCGGCGCCAATTCCGCCAGGGCTTCACGATTGTTGGCGGATGCCGCAAGCCGTTGCAGGCGCGCGATCGTGAGCTCGAATGCCTTCTCGAAGGTCGTCCTGCCAACCACCTGGCCGGTGCCGACATAGGCCGAGAACAGATCCGGGCGTTGCTTCACCATGTGAATTCCCAGGAACGAGCCCCACGAATGCCCGACCAGGACGATCCTGTCCTTGTGCAGATGCGTGCGCAGATGCTCGGCCAGCTCGACGCCATCCTGCGTCATGCGCTCCAGTGTCATGGTCGGCGCAAGCGTGTCTCCGGCGGCGCCATACGTGCGGCCGGTGCCGCGCTGGTCCCATTGCACGATGGTGAAGTGCTTCTCCCAGGGGCGCCAACCCGACGACATTGGCCAGCTGGAGCCTCCGGGCCCGCCGTGGACGAACAGGAGGACCGGGTTATCCCGATCCTCGCCGCGGATTTGAATCCATTGCTTGATTCCGCCGATGTGGACGAACCCTCCCTCCTGCACGCCCTTTGGTGAGCGGATCGCGAGGGTTTCGGCAGCAAGATGCTGGCGATAGGCGCGAAAACCCAGTCCGGCGGCGGCCACCACGATGAGGATACCGGCCACGCCCAGCAACGAGACCCCAATCAGTCTTGCGGCTTTGCGCGGCATCTTGAGCCTTGTGTCGACTGAGAGGAAGCGACCTGCGATCGCCCCCGGCGCGATGAGCCTACCCCACTTCCTCGATCTTCACCTTGTCCGGATAGAAGGCGAGATGGCCGGAAATCTCCGTCATCGCGGGGAAGGGCGTCTCGTAGGTCCAGATCGCGTTGTCGAGCGTCTTGCCGTCGGCCTTGACGCTGTAATAGCTCGCGTCCCCTTTGTAGGGGCAATGGGTGACGCGGTCGGTGCGCTCCAGCACCGCCATGTTGGCGTCCTCCCGCGGAACATATTGCACCGCCGGATATTTGGCCTCCTTCAAGATCAGCGCCTTGCTGGTCTCGGCGATCACGATGTCGCCGGCCGTGACGCGGACGCGTCGGGGATTTTGGGTAATGGTGATGGGGTGGTCGGGCCCTGGGAGCTTCATGATTTCACGCCTTTTCGATCAATCTTGCGCGCGCGGCACTTTGTCGTGCCTTTATCCGGATGGGATCAAGGATATAGTGCCGGAATGCGTGACGTAGAAGGCCGTTCACGCTAAGTTTGGCCCTGCCGGTCCGGGGACCCCGGCAAGCGATTCGAAGCCGAGACAGGAGCAAGACCCGAATGCCCATGGACGCCCACGATATCGAGGCGATGATCAAGGCAGCGATCCCCGATGCCGAGGTGACGATCCGTGACCTCGCCGGCGATGGCGACCACTATGCCGCGACCGTGATCTCGGAATCCTTCCGCGGCAAGTCCCGCGTTCAGCAGCACCAGATCGTCTATCAGTCCCTGCAAGGCCAGATGGGCGGCGTGCTGCATGCGCTGGCGTTGCAAACCGGGGTACCCGGGGCCTGATCTGATCGCGTGACGGGGGGATGACGATGGCTGCGGACAATCCTCGCGGCGCGATGTTTCGCGTCATCGCTCCGAACCAGCACAGCCGCGTCACCAATGCCGAGCTGTTCTTCGACCTCGTCTTCGTCTTCGCCGTCACGCAGGTCTCGCACACGCTGCTGCACCATTTCACCCCGCTCGGCGCGGTGCACGTCACGGTGCTGTTCCTCGCGGTGTGGTGGGTGTGGGTCTACACAGCCTGGGTCACCAACTGGCTCAACCCCGACCTGACGCCGGTCCGCATCCTGATCTTCCTGATGATGCTGGGCGGCCTCGTGCTGTCGACGACGATTCCGACCGCGTTCGAGGGGCGGGGCCTGTGGTTCGCGATCGCCTACGCGACCATGCAGGTCGGACGCACCGCCTTCTGGCTGCTCGCGACCCCGCGCCATCGAACGGCCGTCCGGCACAACGCGATCCGCATTCTGGTCTGGCTCTGCGGCTCCGCGATCTTCTGGATCCTCGGCGGTCTCGCCCATGACGAGGCGCGGCTGTGGTTCTGGATCGCGGCGCTCGCGATCGAATACGTCTCGCCCGCGGTGCGCTTCTGGGTCCCGAAGCTCGGCTTCTCGTCGGTCGAAGCCTGGGCCGTCGAAGGCGGGCACATGGCAGAGCGCTGCGCCGGCTTCATCATCATCGCACTCGGTGAGGCCGTCGTCGTCAACGGTGCCACCTTCGCCGAGCTGGAGTGGACCGCGGACAACATCCTGGCCTTCGTCTCGGCGCTGGCCGGGGCCATCGCGATGTGGTGGGTCTATTTCCACAAGGGCGCGGAGGCCGGCTCCGAGCGGCTCTCGAAATCCACCGAATCCGGCCGGCTGGCACGGATGGCCTATACCTATCTGCACATGCCGATCGTCGCCGGCATCATCCTGACCGCAGTGTCGGACGAGCTGGTGCTGAAGCATCCGACCGGCCATTCCGATATCAGGATCATCGTGAGCACGGTCGGTGGTCCCTTGGTGTTCCTGGTCGGCACCATCCTGTTCAAGCACGCGATCCGCGGCTTCCTCCAGCTCTCCCACGGCATCGGCATCATCCTGCTACTGGTGCTGTGGTGGTTCGCCGCCGATCTCTCACCGCTCTGGCTGTCGGTCGCGTCGACCGTGATCATGATCGTGGTCGCAGTGTGGGAGTCGATGTCGCTGGGGTCGAAGCCGGAGGAGGCAGAGGCGCATTGAGCTCCGGCCGCATATGTCCTCGTAGAGCTGTCTGAGCGCACGCCTCGTCCTTCGAGACGACCGCTGCGCGGTCTCCTCAGGGTGAGGCTAATCGGCATAGGCACCCGTTGAAACTGTTGCCGCGCGCTCCGTCCTCATCCTGAGGAGCCCGCCGAAGGCGGGCGTCTCGAAGGATGTGCCGCAGGAAACCGCTCTCAGATTCAACGGAGCACTTACTCCGCCGCCTCCAGCGCGTGCACCGAAAACATCTTCGCCGCGTCCGTCCAGCTTTCGCGCACCTGCCAGCCCGCGCCCTGCGCCAGCGCAGCAAAACGCTCGAGGCTGTATTTGTAGCTGTTCTCGGTGTGGATGCTCTCGCCGGGGYGGAACGAGAAACTGGTGCCGAGCAGGCGCACGGTCTGGCTCTTCTTGCTGATCAGATGCATCTCGATCCGGTGCCGCTCGCGGTTGTAGATCGCGCGATGGGTGAAGGCGGACAGGTCGAAATTGCCGCCGAGCTCGCGGTTGATGCGCACGAGCACATTGAGGTTGAAGCGGGCGGTGACGCCGGCGGCATCGTTGTAGGCGTCGTGGAGGACGCGCTCTTCCTTCTCGAGGTCGGCGCCGATGATCATCTGCGCGCCCTTGCCCAGGATCTTGCGGGCGCTCTTCAGGAAGGCCTGAGCCTCATGCGGCTCGAAATTTCCGATGGTCGAGCCGGGGAAGAAGCCGACCTTGGGCATCGATGCGACGGCCTTGGGCAACTCGAACGGCGTGGTGAAGTCGGCCGCCACCGGATAGATGCCGAGCGTTGGGAAGTCCCGCTTCAGGCCGTTGGCCTGCGCCTTCAGGAAGTCGCCGGAGATGTCGACGGGTACATAGGCCGCGAACTTGCAGTGATCGAGCAGCAGGCGGACTTTTGTGGTTGCTCCGGCGCCGAACTCGACCAGCGCCGCATGCTGCGGAATGATCTTCGCGATCTCGCTGCCGCGCTCCTTCAGGATCGCAAGCTCGGTGCGCGTCGGGTAATATTCCGGCAGGCGCGTGATTGCCTCGAACAGCTCCGAGCCGGTCGCGTCGTAGAAATATTTCGGCGACAGCTTTTTCGGCTGCTGCGAGAGGTCCTCGATGGCCTCGCGGGCGAAGGCGGTGGTCTGCTCGTCGGGGAGATGGGCTTCGGCCAAAGCGCTGGCGTGCACATTCATGATACTCTCCTGAACGCGCTGTCCGGCGCGCATTTATCGTCGGATGAAAACTAGACGTAATCGGCGAGCCGCAGTCCCGCGAACTGCCAGCGATGGTGCGGATAGAAGAAATTGCGATAGGTAATACGGCTGTGGCCCTCGGGAGTTGCAAGCGAGGAGCCGCGCAGCACCAGTTGGTTGATCATGAACTTGCCGTTGTACTCCCCGAGCGCGCCTTCGATGGCGCGGTAGCCGGGGTAGGGCGAATATGAAGAACGCGTCCACTGCCAGACGATGCCGAAGGCGTCGTTGAGCTGGCCGGCGCGCGCAGCAACCTCCCATTCCATCTCGGTCGGCAGATGCTTTCCGGCCCAGCGCGCAAACGCATCGGCCTCGTAATAGCTGACGTGGCAGACCGGCGCGTCCGGATCGACCGGCTTGAGGCCGGCGAGCGTCATCGTGTGCCACTGGCCGTCGATCTCGCGCCAATGGCCGGGGGCGTCCCAGCCTTCGTTGTTGACGGTGGCAAAGCCGTCCATCAGCCACAGCGTTGCGGTCCGGTAGCCGCCGTCGCGCATGAAGGCGAGCCACTCGGCGTTGGTGACGAGATTGCGTGCGACCCTGACTGGACCGACGAGGGCGCGATGCGCCGGCTTCTCATTGTCGAAATGAAAACTGTCGTCGACATGACCGACGGTGTGGATACCCTCGTTCAGTGTCAGCCAATCCTCACCCGCGCGTGTCGAAGCCGGGAAGCGCCAGTCCGGATCATAGGCCGGCGGGATCGGGTTCTGCGCGAAGGCATGCAGGATGTCGGTGACCATCAATTCCTGATGCTGCTGCTCGTGATTGAGCCCGACCTCGACCAGCGGTGCGATCTCGCGAAGCTTGTCCGCGCCAACCTCGCGAAAGAATTTGACGACGGCCGCATCGACATATGCTCGATAGGCGCCGACCTGATCGGCGCTGGGACGGGTGATGTCGCCGCGGTGATTGCGGGAATGACGCGGGCCGGCGCTGACGTAATAGGAATTGAACAGGAAAGCGAAATCAGGGTGGAAGGGCCGGTAGCCAGGGGCGTGCTCGCCGAGCAGGAATTGCTCCCAGAACCAGGTGGTATGGGCCCGATGCCATTTCGTGGGGCTCGCATCCGGCATGGATTGAATCTGCTGGTCTTCGGGCGACAGCGGCTCGGCCCGGCGCTCGGTCTCGTTGCGGACGGCGAGAAATGCCTCTTCCRGCCCCTGGGCGAGGCCGCGCGGGTCGGCCGACGGTGACGAAAGCGGCGGGGTGGCCGTAGCGGAGGCTGATTTCGTCACGTTTTTCTCCAGACAGGACAAGAGAACGTTGTTGGCGTTGCCCGGTTCCAAAACCTGGGTTCGTCCTAGATAGGGGCTCCGTTACGGTATGAAAGTCCTCCCCGGCGATGATATTCGTGGCATCATGTAATGGGGCCGGCGTGGCCTGGACCGGCCCCATGGGGCTGTTCGCCGCCATTTTACTTTGGATGCACAACGGTTTGGGCTACATATATAAGGCAGGTATCGGGTTAAATCGGCTGAGCCGGCCCGGAGTGATTGTTGAGGGCTCCGCCCCAGAAGGACACGGATATGAGCATCGCGGAATTCATCGCCAACGAAGTGAAGTCGAACGACGTGGTTCTGTTCATGAAGGGAACGCCGCAGTTTCCGCAGTGCGGTTTCTCCGGCCAGGTCGTCCAGATCCTCGACCATATCGGCGTTGGCTATAAGGGCCTCAACGTCCTCGAATCCGCCGAACTGCGCAACGGCATCAAGGACTACTCGAACTGGCCGACCATTCCGCAGCTCTATGTGAAGGGCGAGTTCGTCGGCGGATGCGACATCGTCCGCGAGATGTTCCAGGCCGGCGAACTGCAGCAGCTGCTCTCCGAGAAGGGCGTCGCCGTCGCGGCCTGACACGTGACCCAGCTGACGCGCCGCATCGGCGGCGCCGAGCTCGAGGTTATCGTCGCTGACATCACGACACTCGGCGTTGACGCCATCGTCAACGCCGCAAATTCGTCTCTCCTTGGCGGAGGCGGCGTTGATGGCGCAATCCACGACGCTGCCGGTCCCGAGCTTCTGGCCGAGTGCCGGACGCTCGGGGGATGTCCGACCGGCGATGCCAAGATCAGGAAGGGCTACCGTCTGCCCGCGCGACATGTGATCCACGCAGTCGGCCCCGTCTGGCACGGCGGCAGCCGCGGCGAGGTGGATTCGCTGCGTTCCTGTTATCGCCGTGCGCTTGAGCTCTCCCAGGCCAATAGACTGAACTCTCTAGCCTTCTCCGCGATCTCGACCGGGGTATATCGCTTTCCGGCCGACCAGGCCGCGAAGATTGCGGTCCATGCGACCATCGAAGCCCTGCCGGCTGCGCCGCTGGTCACCCACGTCATATTCTGTTGTTTCTCGGAGACAAGCGCCGCGCTCCACACGGACGTTCTGGCGCGGTACAGCAGCCCTTGTGCCTGATGACGTGGTCAGTACACTCCGCTCGGCCACCTTCCGGGGAGGGGATATGAATTCACATTTCGGACTGCGTGCGTTGATTTGCGGCGCACTGGTGTCGCTGGGTGCGATGTCGCTCGCGCGCGCCGAAGGCACCTACGAGATTCCGGCCGGCGCGCATTTCAATCAGGACAAGCTCGCCAAGGTCAGCGAGTTCTTCAAGAACGAGGTCGCGACCGGCAAGATCGCCGGCGCGACAGTGCTGATCAAGCAGCACGGCAAGCCCGTCTTCCGCGAAGCCTTCRGCGTGCAGGACGTGGTGAGCAAGGCGCCGATCACGGACCAGACCATCTTCCGCCTGTTCTCGATGAGCAAGGCGATCACCTCCGTCGTTGCGGTGCAGTTGATCGAGGACGGCAAGATCAAGCTCGACGATCCCGTCTCGAAATACATTCCGTCCTTCGCCAATGTGAAGGTCGGCGTCGAGAAGAAGGCCGACGACGGCACCAAGTCGCTCGAACTCGTGCCGCTGAGCCGGCCGATGACGGTGAAGGATCTGATGACGCACACGTCTGGCGTCACCTATGGCTTCTACGGCGACAGCCTGGTCCGCAAGGCCTATCGCGACGCCAAGATCTACGACGGCGATTTCGATCTCGCCGAGTTCGCCGAGCGCATCGCAAAATTGCCGCTGCACAACCAGCCGGGCGCGCTGTGGCAATACGGCCATTCCACCGACATTCTGGCGCGAGTCATGGAGGTCGCAACCGGCAAGCCGTTGCTCGATATCGAGCGGGAGAAGCTGCTCGATCCGCTCGGCATGGTCGACACCGGCTTCTTCGTCACCGCGCCCGAGAAGCAGAAGCTTCTGGCGCAGCCGGTGCCGAATGACGCCGATTTTCGCGTCGGCCGGATCAACGATCCGACGGTTGTCAAAAAGATTCAATTTGCCAGCGGCGGCATGGTTACGACCATGGCGGACTATGAGCGCTTTGCGCAGATGCTGCTCAATGGCGGCAGCCTCGACGGCAAGACCATCCTCAAGCCCGAGACGTTCAAGCTGATGGTGACCGATCAAATCGGCCCGACCTCGGGGGTCGGTCGCGACTATTTCTATTTCCCCGGCGACGGTTTCGGCTTCGGTCTTGGCCTTGCGGTCCGCACCGATCCCGGCAACGCCAAGCCGCCGCCGCCCGGCGATCTCGGGGAATTGAAGTGGGACGGCGCCTCCGGTTGCTATTTCGTCATCGACCCCAAGCAGGACATGTTCTTCGTGCTGCTGGAGCAGACCCCGACCGAGCGCCAGCGCGTGCAGCGGACATTGAAGCAGTTGGTCTATGAAGCCATGGAGAATTGACATGTTCGGGCGCCGCGCGCTGATTGCGGCGCTCGTTCTCTTGTTCGGTGCAGTGGGGGCGCAAGCGGGCTCCGAGGGGCGCGCCCACGCCTTCTCGCCGGAGGGTCTGGCAAAGGTTTCCGACTACATCCGCAGCGAGATCGTCGCCGGTACGTTTCCGGGCGCGATCCTGCTGCTCCAGCAGCACGGCAAGCCGGTCTATTACGAGAATTTCGGCGTCCGCGATGTCGCCACCGAGATCTCGATGAGCGCGGACACGATCTTTCGGCTCTRTTCGATGTCGAAGCCGGTCACGACAGTCATGGCGATGATGCTGGTCGAGGAGGGCAAGCTCTCGCTCGACGATCCCGTCGCAAAATACATTCCGGCCTTTGGCAAGATGAAGGTCGGTGTCGAGACGAAGGCCGAGGACGGCAAGGTTGCGCTGGCGCTGGAGCCGCTCAGTCGCTCCGTGACGATCAAGGATTTGATGCGCCACACTGCCGGGCTGCCCTACGGCTATTATGGCGGGGGCTTGGTGAACAAGCTCTATGCCGACGCGGGTCTCTTCGACAACAAGGCTTTGACCAACGCCGAACTCGTCGCGAAGATCACCACGCTTCCGCTCGCCGAACAGCCCGGCACGAACTGGGACTATGGCCACTCCACGGACGTGCTCGGCCGCATCCTCGAGGTCATATCGGGGAAATCGCTGTTCGAGTTCGAGAAGGAGCGGCTGCTCAATCCGCTCGGGATGACGGACACTGCATACTATGTCGCCGATCCTGCCAAGTGGCCGCGCATCGCCGAGCCGATGCCGCAGGATCGCGCGATCAGCCCGATGACACAGGTCCGCGATCCCCGGAAACCGCTGAGGTGGGAGTCGGGCGGCGGCGGCCTTGTCGGTACGGTCGGTGACTACGCGCGTTTCTCGCAGATGCTGCTCAACGGCGGCAGCTATGAAGGCCGGCGCTATCTCAAGCCCGAGACCATCGCGCTGATGGCGTCGGATCATATCGGCCCCGGGACGAAGATCGCGCGCGATCAGAATTACTATCCGGGCGGAAGCTCCGGCTTCGGCCTCGGTTTCGCGGTGCGCACCTCGGTGCCATCAGGGACATCGTGGCCGCTTGGCGAATATCGCTGGGACGGCGTCGGCGGCACCTTCTTCTTCATCGATCCCGAAGACGATCTGTTCGGGATCTTCATGGTGCAAACCCCGTCGCAGCGTGGCCGGATTCAGCTCGCGTTGAAGACGCTGATCTATCAGGCGATGGGGCGGTAGCTAGCCGCCTTCGTAGCCCGGATGGAGCGAAGCGCAATCCGGGAAAATCTTTCCGCGAGGCGAGGACCCCGGATTTCGCTGCGCTCCATCCGGGCTACGGACTTACGCCCCGCGCACGATCTCGCGCACGTATCCGATCGTTTCCTCGATCTGGCCCGCATTGACGTCGAGATGGGTGCAGGCGCGGATACGGCCGTCCATCATCGCGAGCGTCACGCCGCGCTGGCGCAGTGCGGCGACCATCTTGTCGCCGGCAATTCCGGCGCCATCAGGCTTGAAGAACACGAGATTGGTCTCGGGCTCCTGCACCTCGACGCCTGCGATCTGCGACAGCCCGCGGGCGAGCRCGCGCGCATTGGCGTGGTCGTCGGCCAGGCGATCGACGTGATGGTCGAGTGCGTAGATGCAGGCGGCCGCGCAGACGCCGGCCTGCCGCATCGAGCCGCCGAGGCGCTGCTTCCACTGCCACACCGCGTCGATGAAGGCGCGGGTGCCCGCGAGCACGCCGCCGATCGGCGCGCCCAGGCCCTTGGAGAAATCGATCCAGGCCGAATCCCAGCCCGCTGTCATGTCGCGCGGGGAGATGCCGCTCGCCACCGTGGCATTGAGCAGGCGCGCGCCGTCCATGTGGGTGACGAGGCCGTGTTGCTTGGCGATCGCGACGATCTCGTCGAGCGCTGCCTTCTTCCAGATCGTGCCGCCGCCGATATTGGCGGTCTGCTCGACGCTGACGACTGTCTGCGGCGGCTGGTAGCGCGTGCGCGGATGCAGTGCCTTGCGAAAGGTCTCGGGCGTGAACTGGCCGTCGGGTCCCTTGAGCTGGGTGACCTGGAAGCCGCCGATCGCGRCATGCGCGCCGCCTTCGCGGGCGATGATATGTGCGCTCTCGTGGGCGAGGATCTCGTCGCCGGGACGGCAATGCACCAGCGTCGCGGTGACGTTGCACATCGTGCCTGAGGGCATGTAGACCGCGGCTTCCTTGCCGAGCAGCGCGGCGACGCGCTCGCACAGTGCGTTCACGGTCGGATCGTCGCCGACCTGCTCGTCGCCGACCTCGGCGCGCGCCATCGCCTCGCGCATCGCAGCCGTCGGCTTGGTCTGCGTGTCCGAGAGCAGATTGATGCGCACCGGCGGCGCCTTGGGATCGATCGGGGGAGGGGTATAGAGCATCAACTTGCTCCCTGAGGGGAATGGCACTCGCTCGCGGTCAGCGAGCTCTGGGTGGACGCCGGGCGGCGTGACGAAACCGCATAATAACGATTTCTGTCTCGGTCACACGATAATCGATCAGATAGGGATAAGGGTTGACCGGCAAGCGACGGACGTATGCACGCGTAGTCGTTCGCCCTGCGTGGGGGGAGGTCTCTAGCAATGCTATGAGAGCGACAATGCGGCCGCGCACGTGGCCTGCGCCTTGGGGCGAGTGCGCCTCGATGTAGGTCAGAATTTGGTCGATTTGGGCGAGCGCCCGCTTCGTATAGCGGACCTTCACAGGCCGTGCTTAGCCCACATCGCGCGGACTTCGTCGGCGCTGGCCAGCTCGCCGCGGGCGATTTCGGCTTCGGCCTCGGCGAGATCTGCCTCTTCCGCCGCCGTCAGCTGGATTGGTGGCTGATCGACCCCGGCAAGCTCAAGCAGGGTCCGCGCCAGTTCGTCCTGCTCTGAATCGGGCAGGCCGGAAACTTTGCTGAAGGCCTCTTCCAGAAGACGAGTCATGCTCAACTCCGCGATGTGCAATCATAGCACAGATGGCCTGAGACATGGRAATCGCCGGCTCAAACAAAAAGGCCCCGGTGAACCGGGGCCTTTGAATGTCGTTCTGCCGAACTATTAGCGCGAATAGAATTCGACGACCAGATGCGGCTCCATCTGCACCGGGAACGGCACGTCGGAGAGGCCGGGGATGCGCACGTACTTGGCGGTCATCTTGCCGTGGTCGACTTCGAGATAGTCGGGGGTGTCGCGCTCGGGGAGCTGGCTGGCTTCGAGCACGTGGGCGAGCTGCTTGGAGGCTTCCTTGACCTCGATCACGTCGCCGATCTTGAGCTGGTAGCTCGAGATGTTGACCTTGCGGCCGTTCACCTTGACGTGGCCGTGGTTGATGAACTGGCGCGCGGCGAAGATCGTGGAGACGAACTTGGCGCGGTACACGACCGCGTCGAGACGACGCTCCAGGAGACCGATCAGGTTCTCGCCGGTGTCACCCTTGAGGCGGCTCGCCTCGACATAGATGCCGTGGAACTGACGCTCGGAAATGTTGGCGTAGTAGCCCTTCAGCTTCTGCTTGGCGCGCAGCTGCACGCCGAAGTCGGAGAGCTTGCCCTTGCGGCGCTGGCCGTGCTGGCCGGGGCCGTACTCGCGGCGGTTGACGGGGCTCTTCGGGCGGCCCCAGATGTTCTGGCCCATACGGCGATCGAGTTTGTACTTCGCCTCACTGCGCTTAGTCATCGCGTCCTCTTCAGGTACATGGTTTGAGGAAACGCGCCCTCCTGTGTGACGGGCTGGGCCCGGCACTGACAGGTCCGATCCCCAAAGCTTAAGGGAGAGGACCACGGGTCGCGAAACGCTTCGCGGGCCGAAATCGGCCCGCGAGCAGGCGGCTTTTAGGTGAGTTTGGGCCGTTCTGTCAATGCGAATAGCCCCGAAATCATGTCCGGACAGCGCGGATCGTCTTCGGCCCGGCCGCGCGCAATTCGGCAGCGATTTCAGTGTTCAGGACCTGCTCCAGCCGGGTCAGGACCCGGGCAATGGGGGCGGCGTCGGTCACACGGTGGTCCCAGCGGATCACGACATGGATGGTCTGGTCGCCCTCGACCACCCCATAGCTGACGATGAACGGGCCCGGCGTGATGGGATGGAGCTCGCCACCGCCATAGGCGGCCACTGAGCTCACGGCAAAACTGCCGAACCAATTGCCGCGCTGTCGGCCGAAATTCAGCCCGACCGCCCAGCACAGCCGCCGCAGCGGCAGCGGCAGGCGGGTGGCCCGCATGATCTTGCGGAACATCGGGATATCGTCGATCGGGGCCGTCTTGGCACGCCGGATTTCGGCGTCCACCGCGGCCAGCGCCATGGCTTCGGGAGCCGCGATTCGCTGCGGCATCACGCATTCCTCGCCGTCTTGGACCCGGGCGATCGCCACCGACGCCACGCTATTGGGCAGCTCGTAGAGCATCGGCCAAGGCCATTTGGCGTAGACGGTGCGCAGGACCGGCTCGTCCCTGGCGACCAGGGCAAAGGCCTTGACGAACATTGCGGCCCAGCCGGAGGGCGCCATCGCTCCCGCACGCGCCTCCAGCAGGGGGCGGATATTGAGGGGGCGGGAGAGCGAGACGAATGGCACGTCCATCGACGCCCGCATGAGGTCGCAAATCAGCCGGCGCGGCAGCGAAATGGTCTTGGACGTCCCGCGCATGGGTCTTTCGGTTCCTGCGGACTAAAATATGTGCAGCGAGCGGGTGGCCCGCTCGCCGCGTGCTCTAGCACGAACCAACCCGCCTGGCGCCGGTCGGTTCGCCGCATCAGGGCGCCGGCGAAGCCAGCGGCTTGGTCTTGTCGACGATGTAAACCCCAAGCACTTTCATGGCCTTGTCGCCATGAGCCTTGGCGTCGTGCACGACGCCCGCCGGGATCTGGTAGGAATCCCCGGCTTTCAGGGTTTTCTCCGGCTGGCCGTCGATGAGGAGATTCAGCTCGCCTTCGAGCACGTAGCCGGTTTCGACCCCAGGATGGGTATGGCGTCCGGCCGCGCCGCCCGCCGGGACCTCTGCGATGGCGGTGACGGTGTTGTAGCCGTCGGGAAATTCGACCTTCTGCAGTGGGGTCCGCTTGATGCCGGTCTGCTGGGCGAAGGCCGCAACGGCGAGGCTGGTGAAGGCGAGAGCGAGTAAAGTCTTTTTGAGCATGGTTCTTCCTCCCTGGAACCGCCGACCCTAGCAGCGTCGCAGTTCCCGGCAAGGCCGCGATCGGCTCGTTCAGCGCTTGATTCCCTCGAACGCCGCCATGATGCCGCGCTGGAACAGCGACCAGTCGAAACCCAGCGCGATTGCGCGATAACCGCGGTCGACCAGGGCGTTGGCCTGGTCTGCGGTGCGGGCGACGCCGCCGATCGGCACGCCGCTTTTGAGGATGCCGGCCTCGGCGCGGGCGACCAGCTCCAGCAATTCCGGATCGTCCATCTGCCCGCGCTTGTTGATGGACGTCGCGAGATCGCCGGGGCCGATCACCGCGACGTCGATGCCCGGCGTCGCCATGATCTCATCGATGCGATTGACGGCCTCGATATGCTCGATGGTGATCATGCAGATCATCTCGTCGTCGGCGCTGGCCATGTAGTCCGGCATCGACTGGCCCCAGCGGAACGGCGCGTGGAACGGACCCCAGAGACGATCGCCGCGCGGCGGATAGCGCACGCTGCGCACCGCCTTCTCGGCTTCGGCGCGATTAGTGATCATCGGGAAATTGATGCCGAAGGCGCCGATGTCCATCGGCGCTTTCGCAAGCCACGGCTCGTTCGCCGCGATCCGCACCAGGGGCGTGCATGGCGTGCCTGTCGTGGCGGCGATCATCGCATGCGCTTCGGTCAAGCCAATCGGGCCATGCTCGAGGTCGACGATGATCCAGTCGAGCGAGCGCGCCATGATCTGTACGGTCTGCACGCTCGGGATCGTCGCGATCGCGCCAAAGGCGGGGCGCCCCTCGCTCCACAATTGGCGGAGGCGATTGAGCGGCGTTGCGGGGACCGGCATGGGGATGAACCTGCGAAGATGGCGACGGCGAAACCTAGCAGCGCGCCGTCGAGGCGCAAGGTCAGGCCAGTGCGCGTCCGCCGAAGAACGGCGTCAGCGTGGCCGAAAGCCCATGCACGCGGTTCGAGGTGAAGATCATCTCGGCGCCGGACTGCGCGATGCCGCCGATTTGCGTGCCGAGCAGGTCGGAGACGCGGCGGGCGATGGCCGGCGCAGGGTCGATCCATTCGACCGGCCAGGGCGCGAGCGTCTTCATCCGGTCGAGCAGCAGCGGATAGTGCGTGCAGGCGAGCACCACGGTGTCGGTGCGCGATGTCGCGTCCGCGGGATCACCGACGAAGCAGGGGACGAGTTCGGCGAGGATGTCGCCGTCGCTGATCGGATGGCCGCTGAGCGCGGCTTCTGCCAGAGAGGCGAGCTCCGGCGAGCCGACCAAAGTCACCTCGCAACCCAGCCCGAAATCGCGGATCAGCGCCTTGGTGTATTCGCGCTTCACCGTGCCCTTGGTGCCGAGCACCGAGACGCGGCGGCTCTTCGACTGCGCGCAGGCGGGCTTGATCGCCGGCACGGTGCCGACGAAGGGCAGGGAATAAGCGGCGCGCAAGTGAGATAGGACCAGGGTGGACGCCGTGTTGCAGGCGATGACGACGAGGTCAGGATCGTGCGTGCCAATCAGTTCGCCCATCAGCGGCACGACACGGGCGATGATCTCGTCCTCGCTGTGGTGGCCATAGGGGAAGAAGGCATCGTCGGCGACATAGACGTAATGCGCGTCCGGGCGCGCAGCCACGACCTCGCGGAGCACCGTGAGTCCGCCAAGGCCGGAATCGAACACCAGGATCGTCGGGGAATAGGTCACGTCGCTACCTTAAGGGCACCATGGTTACCATTCGGTTTTTGGGGCGGTTTTGCGGCAGGGCCCGCTTGGTACCAATTTGGAACGATTCAATTTCACGGTTGCCGCAAGTTCCCGCTATCAGCAGCTGCGCTGCGGACGGGGACATATCCGCAAAACTCCGGAGAGCCGACATGATCAGAAATACCAGTAACGGCTGGGGCAGCGTTTCCCGGTGGCTGCACTGGATTTTGGCGCTGGCCATCCTCGCCATGATCGGCTTCGGCTGGTGGATAAACCACATCCCGGCGCGTCCCGACCGCTTCTTTTACCGCTCGATCCACGCCGATATCGGCTATGTGATCCTGCTGCTGACCGTGCTGCGCCTGGCCTGGCGCGCCGTCAACCCGACGCCCGCGATGCCGCCCGAAACCTCGCGCTGGCAGAAGATCGCGGCCCATATCAGCCACGGCGCGCTCTATCTCGTGGTCATCCTGGTCGCGATCCTGGGCTGGGCGCATTCCGGCGCGCGTACGCCGGATTATTCCGACTTCTTCGGCCTGTTTCACGTGCCGCAATTCACCTCTCCCGACCGTGCGGCGGCGGGCGCCTATGAGGACCGCCACATCCTCTTTGCCTATGTGCTGCTGGCGCTGATCGCGATTCACGTGGTCGCTGCCCTCTGGCACCACTTCATCCGCCGCGACCGCGTCGTGGCGCGGATGGTGACGGACGAGGCGGGGTAGGGCGGTCCCTCCACGTCGTCATTGCGAGCGCAGCGAAGCAATCCAGAGTCTTTCCGCGGTGGCAGTCTGGATTGCTTCGCTGCGCTCGCAATGACGGGTTAAGATCCGGACATCACGGCAGGTCCAACTCACGGTCGCAGGAGACGCCATGCTCACCGTCCACTATCTCGGCAAGTCGCAATCCGAGCGCATCGTCTGGCTCTGCGAGGAACTGGGAATTCCCTACGAACTGAAGCGCTACGCGCGCGATTCCGTCACCATGCTGGCGCCGCCCGACTACAAGGCGTTGCATCCGATCGGGAGTGCGCCCGTGATCACCGACGGCGACCTCGTTCTCGCCGAGTCCGGCGCCATCGTCGATTACATCATGGCCAAATACGGCGATGGACGCCTTGCGCTCCGCCCTGATCATCCTGATTTCGCGCAGTTCCTGTACTGGTTTCACTTCGCCAACGGCACGCTGCAGGCCGGCATGGGCCGGCTGATGATCCTGAACCGGCTCAAGCTTGCCGAGGACAATCCGATGCTGGTCGCGAGCAGAGGGCGTACCGACCGCGCCTTCGACCTGGTCGATGCGCGTGTTCGCGACGCCGAATATCTGGCGGGCGACACCTTCACCACCGCCGACATCATGATGGGCTTCTCGCTCACCACGATGCGCTACTTCCAGCCCTATGACCTGTCGCGCTGCCCGAACGTGGTGAACTATCTCGGCCGCATCGGCGCGCGGGCAGCTTACCGGCGCGCGATGGAGAAGGGCGATCCGGGAATGGCGCTGCTGCTGAGCTGAGCCGCGGCGCCGTTCACGCGATCCGGTTCGTGGTCGTTGACCGCTCGCTCGCCAGCTGCTTCTGCAAGCGGTCGATGTTTTGCAGCAGGCGCTGGCTGGTCAGCACCAGGAAGTAATAGCCGAACTGCGGGTCCTGAAAATAGATCTCGAGCAAGCGGTCATAGGTGATCGTCAGCACCTGTCCGTCCTCGACGCATTCGATCGTTCCGGTGCGCCGGTTGTCCGGCGTGAGGAACCCGAGCTCTCCCATGAGAGCTCCGGGCCCGATCTCGACATTGATCTCCTTGACCAGGAACTTGCCGGTGACCGTGAGGAGCATCTCCTTGGCGGGATCGCCCAGTTTGAAGAGCGTATCGCCACTGCGATATCTGCGCTCGGTCATGAACGGCTTGAGCCACTCGATCGACATGTCGCCTTCGGCCGCATGACGCGCCTTCTTGACGAGCTTGAGCATCTGCCGCAGGCGCAGGGCGTTGATCGGAAGCAGCAACAGATAGAGGAGGAAGGTCGAGACGTTGGCCGAGAGCGCGCCGAAAACGGCGAAGAATGCACAGCCGACCATGTTGGCGACGCGCAGCGGCACCATCGTCCGCATCAGGAGGGTGGCGACGAAGAAGCCGGCGCCGACCGCGGCGAACAGATTGGCCAGCGTAATGTTTTGGACAAAGATCTCCAGCAGGCGGTTGAAGATCGCGTCGTAGGTGACGTTGTTGGGATCGAGGCCCATCTGGACCAGGATCTTTGCGATCCTGAGGTTGTCCGTCGCCGCATCGAGAATGCGGTCGAGGATCGAGGAAATGTCTGCGCTGCCGGACGGCATGTACTAACCCCGCGTAAGGCCTTCAGTCCTGGTCGGTATGCTCGACACGTATAGCCGAAATCGAATGACGACCGCTTGAAATGAAGCCTTCGGCCGCCATGCCGCAAGAGGCAAATTTTAGCCTGATCGGGCGTTTCGGCAATTGCCCGTTGGTTGTGCGCATGGCCGTGGCGCGCCCGTGATTCGGGGCCCCCGGGGCGCGGGCTTCGGCGTCGTGGACCTTGGCGCCCCGACGGGGCTGGGCGCAGGGCGACCAGCCTTACGGCTTGGCGGCGGGCTGCACGACCTGCTGCTCGACGAGGTCGAGGTGCCCCGGCAGCGAACCGGCGYGCAGCAGCATCGCGACGCTATTGGCTTCCTCCAGGGTGAAATTGCCGGAGATCTGGCCCGAGCCGCCGGTGATGGGCTCGCGGATCACGGGGGCGGAGATCACCTTGCCGTCGAGCACGATGGCGAAGGGCCTTCCGATGTTCTCTTCGGTGACGTGGGCAAAGCGCCGCGTGCCGCGGCCGTTGAAGCGGAACGAGGCGATCGGGTCTTTCGTGCCGCTGGCAAATCCCGGGCCGKCATAGCTGATGTCGTCGCCATCGAGTGCGCTGTCCCTGGCGACTAGGTAATGGCGCTCGTCCTTGAAGCCGGGCAGGACTTCGGTGCCCGTGGGCGGCGTGCCGGATTGCGCCTGCTCCGCCGGCATCGAGACGTCGATCAGACGGAAGCTGACCTTGACCTTCCTGGCGAAGACCGCGGTCACGCGGGCGGGCTCCATCATGCTCGGGATGAAAATGCGGATGCGATCCGTGCCATCCGGCAGGACGCTGGCGAGGTTGATGCCGGCATCCTTGAGGCGCTGCTCGATCATGGCGATGGAATCTTCGACGAGATCGCGCAGCCGGGCCGCGGATGCGGCATCGGTCGGCGCGAGCCTGACCAGTCCGTCGCCGCTATCGGTCACCTTGAGCGCATGCGATGGCAATCCCTCCGCGGCCGACGCGACCTTGCGTGCGAGCTGTTCGCGGCCCTTGGCATCCGCGATCTTCACCTCCACGCCGGCGTCGCGGATCGCAAGACCGGAGAAGGCGATCTTGCCCTCGCGCAGGGTCTTGTAGACATCGTCGCGCAAATCCGTGATGACGCTCTCGCGCAAGCCGTCGGTATCGACCCTGTAGACGATGCGCGAGCCGCCCAGCTTCTCCATCTTGTCGGCGACGAAGGCGGCGATCCTGGCACGCATCTTGTCGAACTGGCCGTCCTCGGCGCGCGCCGCGCGCGGCAGGACGATCGCCGAAGTCATGATCGTTGAAGTCATGATCGCCGAAGTCACGGCGAGCGCGACAATCAGCCGTGTGACGCGGTCCCGCGGGGGCGTGGTCATGATTTCCTCAAGTCTTGCGGCAGGACGCTGGCAGGGGAGTCCGATGCATGTTCTTGGTCCCCCGATCGGGCGGGGAGGTTCAATGGCCTCGAAGACGCGTGCTACGGCCGTAGCCGTTCGGCCATGGACGAACGCTCAATCATCCATCATTCTGTCCGCGCTCGACCGGCCATCGGCCGAGGCCTCGCCGACCAAAATGTCAAAAGACAGGGGGCGGGGAAATGCATCTGAGGGAGGACGGAATTTCATGGCGGGCATCCACGCGCTCGATCGGTTCATCGGCAACGACTATCCGGACTTTGCGACGGACGCAGAGGTCCAGGCTTTCGAGCAGGTCCCTTACGCCGATCGCGTCGCGGCCGAGAGCACCTATGACGCCATCAGGCTCGGTGCGGCGCGCAATCCCGACGGCGCGGCGATCCAGTTCCTGCAAAACGCCGATCCGGCCGATACGCCTGTGATGGTCACCTATCGCGATTTCGTCGCGCGCGTCACGCAGGCCGCCAACATGTTTCACGCGCTCGGCGTCGAGAAGGGCGACGTCGTCAGCTTCATGCTGCCGCTGGTGCCCGATGCCTTCGTGACGCTGTTCGGCGTCGAGGTCGCGGGCATCGCCAATCCCGTCAATCCGCTGCTCGAGCCGCACCAGATCGCGGAGATCCTTGAGGCCGCGAATACCAAGGTTCTGGTTGCGCTCGGGCCGATGCCGGGCACCGACATCTGGCAAAAGGTCGAGCAGATCCGTCCGCAGCTCAAACACCTCAAGGCGGTCGTGCAGGTGTTCGGGGGAGGCGATCCGGACAAGGGCATCTTCGCCTTCAACGACCTGATCAAGCAGCAGCCGTCCGACCGGCTTATCAGCGGGCGCAAGATTCTCGGTGGCGACATCGCCGCCTATTTCCACACCGGCGGCACCACCGGCACGCCGAAGCTTGTGCGGCACACCCACGCCAATCAGGTCTATCAGGCCTGGGCGCTCAATCTGCTGCTGAAGTCGAAGCCCGGCGCCAACATGCTGTTCGGCATGCCGCTATTCCACGTCGGGGGATCGCTGACGCAGGTGTTGCTGACGCTGTCCGCCGGCGGCTCATTGGTCGTGCTGTCGCCGAGCGGCTGGCGCAACCCGAATTCGGTGAAGAACATCTGGGGGCTGGTGGAGCGCTTCAAGCCCGAGGCGCTGTCGAGCGTGCCGACGGTGCTGGCGGCCACGCTTGCGGTGCCGCCAGGCAATGCGGACATCTCCAGCCTGAAATATGCCGCCGGCGGCGGCTCGGCGATTCCCGTCGCCGTCGGCTCGGCGATCCAGGAGAAGCTGAAGCTGCCGGTGGTCGAGGTCTACGGCATGACCGAGACCTCGAGCGTGCACACGCTTGCTTATCCCAGCCGGCCGATCCGGCTCGGCTCGGTCGGCCTTCCCATGCCTTACGCGCGCGTGCGCATTGTGCAGCTCGATGCCGACGGCCGCCTGATCCGCGACTGCGCGGCCGACGAGATTGGCGTCGTCATCATGGCCGGGCCCGGCGTGTTCGGCGGCTATCTCAACGACGAGCACAACAAGGGCGCGTTCGTCGACGATGTCTGGGTCAACTCCGGCGACCTCGGACGTCTCGATGCCGACGGCTACCTCTGGATCACTGGCCGCGCCAAGGATCTCGTGATCCGCGGCGGCCACAATATCGATCCGGCGCCGATCGAAGAGATCATGTTTCGCCATCCCGCCGTCGGCTTCGCCGCCGTGGTTGGCCAGCCCGACGCTTATGCGGGCGAGCTGCCGGTCGGTTATGTGCAGCTGAAGCCGGGCGCCAAGGTCGAGCCGGGCGAGCTGGAAGCCTGGGTGCGCGAACGCACGCCGGAGCGCGCGGCCGTTCCGGTGCAGGTCATTCCGATCGATCCGATGCCGGTGACCGGCGTGGGCAAGGTGTTCAAGCCACAGCTGCGCTGGGATGCCGCGCAGCGCGTGTTCGCCAAAGTGCTGTCGCCGCTCACTGAGCGCGGCATCGACTGCAAGGTGAAGGTCGGCGCGCATGGCAGCCACGGCTCGATCGCCACTGTGACGCTCGCGGGCCTGCCGGCAGACCAGCGCGAACTCGTCGCTGGCGAGGTGCACACGCTGCTCGATCCGTTCGTGATGCGGCACGAGGTGGTGCAGGCGTAGGTAAGGGCACGCGAGGCTTGCGCGCCTCGCCGCGAGCGCGCATCATCCTCTCAAAAAATGGGGGGAAGCCGATGCCTGAACTCTCTCGCCGCCATCACCTTCAACAATTGTCGGCCGTGTTCGGATCCGCTGCGCTGTCCGGATTGTCACGGCCGGCATGGGCGTCAGAGCCGGACATTCCGCCGGAGGGCATCGGCAAGGGCATCAAGCATATCTCGTACAGCGATGTCGGCGGCCGGCCCGACACCGTGCAGGTGATGTTCAACCGGCAGCACGTCTATGTCGGACACATGTTCAGCGACGGCGTGACGATCCTGGACGCATCCGATCCGCGCGCACTGAAACCGGTCAATTTCTTCACTGCCGGGCAATACACCCGCACCCACCATTTGCAGGTGGCGGAAGACCTGCTGCTGCTTGCGAACGGCGCCAACATCGTCGCGATGCAGTCCTACGACAGCATGCGCGGCTATTTCGAGAATTCGCTCGCC
This sequence comes from Bradyrhizobium sp. 2TAF36, assembly GCF_052114925.1. Lineage (NCBI taxonomy): Bacteria > Pseudomonadati > Pseudomonadota > Alphaproteobacteria > Hyphomicrobiales > Nitrobacteraceae > Bradyrhizobium > Bradyrhizobium sp. 2TAF36. Next base: position 32,712 of record NZ_JBFRFR010000060.1, read on the forward strand.
GACAGCATCACCAAGGCCAAGAAATTCCGCTCCGGCCTGTCGATCCACGACATCTCGAAACCGGGCGAGATGCGCGAGATCGCGTTTCTCGAAATGCCGGGCTTCGGCATCAACCGGCTGTGGTGGCCCGGCGGCCGCTATGCCTATGTGTCGGCGCATTTCGACGGCTTCACCGACCACATCCTTTGCGTGGTCGATCTCAAGACCATCACCAAGCCGGAGATCGTCGCGAAATGGTGGCTGCCGGGCATGAACCGCGCGGCCGGCGAGCCGGCGACGCCCAAGGGCAAGCGCTTTGCGCTGCATCACATGATCACGGCGGGCGATCGCGGCTATGCCGCCTGGCGCGACGGCGGCTTCACCATCCACGACATCGGCGATCCCGCCAATCCGAAGCTGCTCTCGCACATCAACTGGTCGCCGCCCTTCGCCGGCGGCACGCATACGCCGCTGCCGCTGCCCAAGCGCCAGCTCGCCATCGTCGCGGATGAAGCCAATGCGGATCAATGCGCCAAGGGCCTGTTTCATACATTCGTGCTTGACGTGCGCGCGCCGCAAAATCCGGTGCCGATCGCGACGCTGCCGACGCCACGCGATCGCGACTTCTGTGCGAAGGGCACCTTCGGTCCGCATAATCTGCATGAGAACCGCCCCGGCTCCTTCCAGAGCGAGGAGACGATTTTCGCGACCTACAACAATGCCGGCGTCAGGGTGTTTGACGTCAGGGATCAGTTTGCGCCGAAGGAGATCGCGTATTGGGTGCCGCCGGTACCGAAGAAGCTGATCGATCCCCGGCCGAACGTCGCGCTCGCGGCCAAGACCTGCGACGCCTATGTCCGGCCTGACGGGCTGATGTTCGTGTCGGACTGGAATGCCGGAATGCACGTGCTGCAATATCAGGGGTAATCGCCGCGCAGCGGGAGTCGGCGACTTGTCCGCCGTGGCCACCTCTTCCGATCGGGCGACGCCTCGCCGTTACCCGCGGATCGCCGCATTGGCCCTTTCGGCTGCGCCCGTCATCGCATCCTTGGCCGATTTCGCACCGTTGACCACTTCATTCACGCCGATCATGAAGGCGTCCAGGATCAGTCTTGATTGCGGATGGAAAAGAATCGCCTTGGCGCGGTCGACGTCGGCATTCTGCAAATTGATCAGCGCCGCCTCGGCGGCCTGCGAACCGAACGCCTTCCTGAAGCCCTCACTCGACCAGGCCGACACGCGTGTCGTCGCCAGCCCTGCTGCAGCAGTCTGCAGCGAGGTCGCCTTGCTCGTCGCCCAGAGCAGGAACAGGAAAGCCGCGCGCTTGTTTCGCGATTTGGAATTGATGCACGCCTGCCAGTGCGACATGAAGGGGACGGGGCCGCGACCGGCGAGATGCGGAAAGGTTGCAAATCCGGCCTGCTTGGCGACACGGCTTTTCGCTGGATTGGAAATGTCGGTCGCGAAGTTACTGCTGTCGATCGCCATGGCCGTCCGCCCCTGCAGGAAGTCGTCCAGCACGTGGTACCATTCGTAGCTGCCGACGCCGGCAGGCCCGGCCTGACCGAGCAACTGTCCGTACATCTCGACGGCCGCGATCCCCTCCGGGCTCGCGAAAACGACCCTGTTGTGCTCGACCATGGCCCCACCGTAGGAGAACAGGAAGCCCATGGCAGGCGGGGAGGAATTGCCGCTCGCCTGGGCCCGCATCGCGATCCCCGACATCCCGTTGCTCTTGACCGCCTTGGCGGTGACAAGCAGCTCGTCGAAAGTCTGGGGTATCGGCTGGTCCTTGGCTGCCAGCGCATCGCTGTTGATGAACAGGGTCGTCGCCTCTGAGGTAATCGGGACCGCGTACCGTTCGCCGTCCGACCACAGCGGGAAGGCGCGGGCCGTCTTGAGCAGGTCGCTCTCGTCATACCAGGCGGGGTCGGTCAGCGACTTCATGGAATAATAGCCGTTCAGTGGCTCCACCCATCCGTTCGTGATGCCCTGGCCATAGGTCGTGAACATGAAGACGTCGGGCGCGCTACTGCCGCGAGCGAGCCTGATCGGCAGCGCGCCGAGGTAGGTGGTTTCCAGCTGGAAATCGATGGTGACGTTGATGCCGGTGAGGATGGTGAACTCCGGCAACAGCGGCGCGATCGCGTTCGACCACGGATGGATCGCACCCGAAAGTGCGATCGTCTGTCCCGCAAATTGCTTCCAGTCGATCGCGGCGTTGGCGTTAGCCGCAGCGGAATCCTCGGCAAAGCCCCATCGCGGCAGCGCGGTCAGGCCCGCGCCAGCCGCCCCCAGTCCCTTGATGAAACTGCGGCGGCTCGCCGGATGGCTCAAAGAGTTTTCACCCTGTGCCATGATGATGCTCCTTGAATCAACCAAGGGCATTCATCCATAGCACACGCACGGTGCCGCAGTCCTGCGACATCACGGCCCGACCTCCGGCGTATCCGATGAATGTCGGGTTCCCGACCTCCTTATCCGTGCTATTGTCCCATCATGCTCTGGCGTCGGCACCAGAACACGCGCGGTCACACGAGCATCGAAGACCCACGGCCAATGTCCGTTCCTGTTCGGGCCCTGCCTCTGCGATGGTTTGCTCGTCCGCTGATCCTTGCGGTCGCAGTGCTTGTGACCCTGTTTGCCGCGACCAGCTTCCTCGGCCTGCAATATTGGCAGGAGCRGCAAGCAGCTCATCACTTCATCGAGCATAGCCGCCAGGTCCTCGAAACGCTTGATCGGCTGCGGGCGATCGTCGCGGAACTGGAGACTGAAAGGCGCGGGTATCTCATGACCCTCGACCCCGCCTATCTCAAGGCCTACGGCGTCTCTGACGAAAGCGTACGGCGCGAGGCTCAGGCGCTGCAGATGTTGGTGGCGGATGATCCGTTGCAGGGCCTTCGGGCCGGACATCTGGCGCTGACCGTTACAGCCACGCTGCGCGAGATCGACGAGCTGCTGAAGACGGCCGGCACGTCCGGGCTGGCCGCGCTGGCAATGATCCGCAGCATGGACGAGATCCGCTCGCAAATCGACCAGATGGTGGATCACGAGCGCTTTCGGCTCGCCGGCCGGGAGGCGCGCGCAGAAGCATTCGAGCAACGCTGGACCTGGCTGATCGCCGGCGCCGTTGTCCTCGTCGTCGCGCTGGCCGCAGCGGCGCTGGCGCTCGCGCGGCTCGAAGCGAAACGGCGGCGGGAGGCGACTGAGCAGAACATCCAGCTCCAGAGTGATCTTGCAGCACGGGATATCAAGATCAGGCGCCTGTTCGATGYCAACATCATCGGCATCATCATCTGGGAGGTCGAGGGGCGCATTCTCGAGGCCAACGATGCCTTCCTGCGCATCGTGGGATACGACCGGGAAGATCTCGCCGCGGGGCGCCTGCATCGGACCGACCTCACGCCGCCGGAATGGCGCGACCGCGACTTGCATACCGTGGCGGAACTGAAGCGGATCGGGACGGCCCAGCCATTCGAGAAGGAGTATGTGCGGAAGGACGGAAGCCGTGTTCCAGTGCTGATCGGCGGGACCATGTTCGGAGAAGGTACGGATCATGGCGTCGGCTTTGTCCTTGATCTGACGGCTCTCAAGCGGGCGGAAGCCGAAGGCCGCGAACACGAGCGGCGCTACCGTGAAGCGCTGATGGAGCTCGCGCACGCCAATCGCGTCACCACGATGGGACAGCTAACCGCTTCGATCGCCCATGAAGTCAACCAGCCGATCGCCGCGATCGTGGCGAACGCCGAGGCCGGGCTGAATTGGCTGGAGGCGCGACCGCCAAACCTGGAGCGGGTTCGACAGACCCTCGACTGGATCACCGGTGATGGTATGCGAGCCGGCGACATCATCGGCCGGATCCGGGCGCTCATCAGGAACGCGCCCCCGCAAAAAGAGACTCTGGAGATCAACCCGGCGGTGCTTGAGGTCATCGCGCTGACACGCAGCGAAGCGTTCAAGAACGGCGTCTCGGTGCGAATGCAATTTGCCGAGGGCTTGCCGCCGATTCAGGCCGACCGGGTTCAAGTTCAGCAAGTGGTGCTCAACCTGATCGTCAACGCGATCGAGGCGATGGCCGCGGTCGGCGAGGGGGGACGGGAGTTGCTGATCAGCACCGGTCGGGATGCATCCGACGGCGTCCACGTCACCTTGCGGGATTCCGGTCCGGGGCTGGATCCGAAGAACGTGGATCGCCTGTTCGAAGCCTTCTACACCACCAAGCCCACAGGCATGGGGATGGGTCTCGCCATCTGCCGCTCGATCATCGAGGCGCACGGCGGGCGGATGTGGGCCGGCGCAAACGAGCCGCGGGGCGCCTTCTTCCAGTTCACCCTGCCTCTCGCCTCAGACGAGACCGCATCTCGCCCGCTGGAGGCCGATGAGCCAACGGGCCAACGCTCTGCGGCTCGATGACGGGCTCCGCGTAGCGTGGCCCTTTGGCGGGATTGTCGCCGGGGCCACGATTGCAGCGAAGCGGCGCTAGCCAGCCGGCATCCGCGTCTCCACCAGGCGCGCCCAGTAGGAGGCGCCGTGGCCGAGGATGTTGTCGTTGAAGACATAGGCCGGGTGGTGGCACTCGTTGCCGTCGCCCATGCCGACCAGGATCATCGCGCCGGGACGTGCTTCCAGCATGAACGAGAAGTCCTCGGCGCCCATCATCGGGATGAACTTGTCGTTGACACGCTCGGCACCGACGATGTCGCGGGCGACGTCGGCGGCAAGGCCGGCCTCGCGCGCATGGTTCATCGTCACCGGATACATCCGCGTATACTTGGTCTCGGCCGAGCCGCCATAGGCACGGGCGACGCTCTCGGCGACCTCGCCGATGCGGCGCTCGACGAGATCGCGCACTTCAGGATCGAGCGTGCGGACGGTGCCGCCGAGCTCGGCGACTTCAGGGATGATGTTGAAGGCCGTGCCGGAGTGGAATTGCGTGATCGAGATGACGGCGGACTTCAGCGGATCGACGTTGCGCGCGACGATTGACTGCAGCGCGTTGACGATCTGCGAGCCGATCAGCACGCTGTCGACGGATTTGTGCGGACCGGCGCCGGCGTGGCCGCCCTTGCCGTGGACGGTGATCTGGATGTTGTCGGACGAGGCCAGCATCGCGCCGGGCGTGGTCGCGAAATGGCCCTCGGGCAGGCCCGGCATGTTGTGCATGCCATAGACCTCCTGGATGTTCCAGCGCGTCATCAAGCCGTCCTCGACCATGGCCTTGCCGCCACCGCCGCCTTCTTCCGCAGGCTGGAAGATCATGATCGCGGTGCCGTCGAAATTGCGCGTCTCGGCGAGATATTTGGCAGCACCGAGCAGCATGGCGGTGTGGCCGTCATGGCCGCAGGCGTGCATCTTGCCGGGAACCTTGGAGGCGTAGGCGACGCCCGACGTCTCCATGATCGGCAGCGCGTCCATGTCGGCACGCAGCCCGATGGTCTTGCCGGAGGCGGACTTGCGGCCGCGGATCACGCCGACGACACCGGTCCGGCCGATGCCCGTCACCACCTCGTCGCAGCCGAATTCGCGCAAGCGATCGGCGACGATGCCGGCGGTGCGATGGACCTCGTAGAGCAGCTCCGGGTTCTCATGGAAGTCATGGCGCCAGGCGGCCATTTCGTCGGAGAGGGCGGCAACGCGGTTGACGATGGGCATGAGGGGATCCGTTTCTTGTTCGTGGGGTGGGTTAGCGTAGCGTAACCCACCGCCGTGTCACGAGGAATGGTGGGTGATGCCTGCGGCTAACCACCCGGCAGCTTCTACGGACGCGCGCTCAGCTCTCGCCGAACACGCGCTTGAAGATCGTGTCGACATGCTTGAGGTGATAGCCGAGGTCGAACTGCTCCTCGATCTCGGCGTCGGTGAGATACTTCTTCACTTCGGCGTCCTTCTTCAGGAGCTGGAGGAAGTCGCCTTCGCCGCGCCAGACCGGCATGGCGTTGCGCTGCACCAGCTTGTAGGCGTCCTCGCGGCTTGCACCCTTCTGGGTCAGCGCCAGCAGCACGCGCTGCGAATGCACGAGGCCGCCGAGGCGGTCGAGGTTCTTCTGCATGTTGGCGGGGTACACCAGCAGCTTGTCGATCAGGCCGGCGAGGCGCACCAGCGCGAAGTCGAGCGTCACGGTCGCATCCGGGCCCATCATGCGCTCGGCAGAGGAGTGCGAGATGTCGCGCTCGTGCCAGAGCACGACGTTCTCAAGCGCCGGCGTCACATAGGCGCGGACCATGCGGGAGAGGCCGGTGAGGTTTTCCGACAGCACCGGGTTGCGCTTGTGCGGCATCGCGGACGAGCCCTTCTGGCCTTCCGAGAAGAACTCCTCGGCCTCCAGCACCTCGGTGCGTTGCATGTGGCGGATTTCCACCGCGATACGCTCGACCGAGGAGGCGATCACGCCAAGCGTCGAGAAATACATCGCGTGGCGGTCGCGCGGGATGACCTGAGTGGAGATCGGCTCGGGGACGAGGCCCATCGCCTTGGCGACGTGCTCTTCGACGCGCGGGTCGATCTGCGCGAAGGTGCCAACGGCGCCGGAGATGGCGCAGGTCGCAACTTCCTTGCGCGCTGCGATCAGGCGCTCCTTGGCGCGCGAGAATTCGGCATAGGCATAAGCGAGCTTGAGGCCGAAGGTCACAGGCTCGGCGTGGATGCCGTGGCTGCGGCCGATGGTCGGCGTCATCTTGTGCTCGAAGGCACGCTTCTTCAGCGCCGCCAGCACCTTGTCGAGATCGGCAAGCAGGAGGTCGGCGGCGCGGGTGAGTTGGACGTTGAGGCAGGTGTCGAGCACGTCGGAGGAGGTCATGCCCTGGTGTACGAAGCGCGCCTCGGGGCCGACGATTTCGGCAAGGTGGGTCAGGAAGGCGATGACGTCGTGCTTGGTCTCGCGCTCGATCTCATCGATGCGGGCGACGTCGAAAGTGGCGTCCTTGGCCTTGGCCCATACCGTCCTGGCGGCCTCTTTGGGGATGGTCCCGAGTTCGGCGAGGGCGTCCGCCGCGTGCGCCTCGATCTCGAACCAGATCTTGAACCGGGTCTGCGGCTCCCAGATCGAGGCCATTTCCGGGCGGGTATAGCGGGGGATCATCAGACTGCTCCAGGAAGGTGGGCGGGCGGCCCAAGGGGGCGGCGACCGGCCAAAATGCTTTTTACGCCGTGATTTAGCAGAGCGGTCAGGGCGAAACAAACGATCTGGACCCCTGGCGAGGGGGATCGGCGAGCTATCCACCGCCCCTGGACCAGCCCAAGCTGAGGAGACGCCGCCCACAAAAATTAACTGTCAATCACGGATCATTGACTGACAGATATTGAAATCTGTCAGCGAGACGTGTATATCCGTTCTCGGACGCTCCGATTGGGCGTCCCGCGGCGACCCGCCCGGGGAGCCCGAGGTCCGAAACAGTTGCGGATCGCGGGACATAAGGATGTTGGGACCGCGGACGAATGGAGACTTAAGACAATGACGACCGAAATCATCAACTTCACCGGAACGATTGGGCATTGGCTCAATTTACTGGTTGCGCGCCAGATCGCGGCGCAGGCTGCAAAACTGCCTCATTAAGGCGAGAGCTTTCCGAAACGACCGGCACGACGGGCGCTTCGGAAGCAGCTCCATCGCCGGGTAACTGAGCCCTCAACGGGAACATGGTGCTGGCATGAATGAAGCCGTGATCTTGACGCCGGAGCGGATCCTCGAAGTCACCGAGGACGTTCTGCGGCGCTACGGACTTGCCAAGGCCACCGTGGTTGACGTTGCCCGTGCGCTCGATGTGAGCCACGGCAGCGTCTATCGCCATTTCCCGAGCAAGGCCTCGCTGCGCGAGGCCGTCGCCAAACGCTGGCTGGATCGCATCGACGCGCCGTTGCTGGCGATCGCCGAGGAGCAGGGGCCGGCGCCGGCCCGACTCGACCGCTGGCTGCGCACGCTGTTCGCCGCCAAGCGCTCGCGCGTGCTCGACGATCCCGAGATGTTCGACACCTATCTGACGCTGGCGCGCGAGGCTTGCGCCGCCGTCAAGTGCCACAAGGACACCATGATCGACCAGATCGCGTCGATCCTGACTGACGGCGTGAAGCAGGGCGTGTTCGAGGTCGGCGACGTCAAGGCCACCGCCCGCGCCATCTTCGATGCCACCGTCCGCTTTCACCACCCGGCCCATGCCGATGAGTGGAAGGACACCGATCTGCCCGCTCGTGTCGATGCGACCCTGGCGCTGGTGCTGCGCGGGTTGAAGGCGGCCTAGACCGACGCGGTCCCGCCAAAGCGTGTAACTGTCGATTCAGCCTTTCGCCTTGTGCAAAAGGGCCTCCTCGCGAAGGGCAGGCGAGCGGGTCGATTGCCTTCCGTTGGAGGATGGGACAACAGGCGGGCTCTCCGGATATGTGTTCACCGCGATTTCGACGGCGTCCTTCGACCGCTTCCGAATGCGGTAGAATGTAAGCTCCTGATCGAGTGCGGGGCAGCGGAAGTGGACGACGGCCGTATCTGGCAAGCGGCAGAGTTCGTCGATGAGCTCGCCCACGGTGAGGAGCGGAGGATCGACGACCGTTCGGTGCATGGCCTTACTCATGGCGCAACTCCTTCACTCTTCTGCTAACCAAAGCGCGACGGTGTCGGTTCCATTCTGCTCGCCTCAAGCGCTGGATAAAGGCGCGAACTGCGCGCCGCCGCGCTAGAGCGCGGATCCCGACCGCAGGCCGCGCGACCGCAAGATGCCGAACGGGTCTTCGCGCCCGGCCAGTTTCCGATATGTCGCAAGGTCGTCAAGCGTCGGACCTTCTCCGCGTCGGACATTCCCACTCGTTCCAACCGGAATCGACGTGCCGAGGCCGGCATAGAGATAGCTGTCGCCGAACGCCTTCTTGAGCGCGGCAAAAGTCGGCTCACCGGTGCAATGTCCCGGTGCTACGGCGTCGACCTTGAACCTGTCCTTCAGAGCGGTAACGACTTTCGCGATTGCCTCGTCAGGCGCCACGACCAGATGAAATCCGCCTACGATGAGATGAATCCTGGGATTGATCCCGGTCGCCGCTTCGACAATGCGCTCGATCCCGGGGTGCGAACAACCGACCAGAAGGACTACGCCTTCTGCGGTGTTGACGGCCAGAGACAGCTCCTTGAGCTCTCTTGTCCCGGGCGCGTCGGAGATCAGCGAAATCAGCGTGATCCCAGGAGCAATCTCGGTCGTCTGATCGATCAGTTCGAAGTTTGCGGTGGCCCATGCCGAGCCGAACTTCATCACCGCTGGGGGCTTGCCTCCGTAGTACCGCATCTCCGGCGGCAGAGACTCGTCCTTCCGGAAGAAGCCGGAGGGCAGCGAAGAGCCGTAGATGYCGAATCCTTCCTTCGGCGCGTAGATCTTGACGGTCGGATTGACGCTCAGGACATAGGACAAGCCCGCCATATGATCGGAGTGGCGGTGCGAAAGAACGACAAAGTCGAGGTCCGAGAGGTTGACGCCCCTGGCCTTCACGTTTGCCGCGAAGATCTCGGGGTCGTTACCCGTGTCGAACAGGATGCGTTTTCCCGCGACTTCGACAAGGGCGGAAAAACCCCAGTCCTTTGTCATCGCGTCATTTGTGCCGAAGGCATCATAAAGAATGGTGATCTGGTCTTTCGCGTCGGCTGCTGCGCTCTCGGTGGTTCCGGTCGCGAAAACGTTGAAGGCGATCAGTGCGGCAAGAAGACTGTCCCTGATGTTCATGGAAGCGTCTCCTGTTGTCATGCAAAACATACAACGGGAACGAGGGCGGCTTCGAAAGCGCCGGGAGGCTCGCGTCAAGATCGGAGCCCAACAGACATCCACCGGCGGTCTCGTGCCGGATGCCGTGGCTGCGATCGAGCCTAGCACAATCCGAGAGCGACTGGAGATCTTCGTTGGAGCGGCCGGAACCAGATAGGCGTCCAGCCGCCAAGCTCTAGATCCTCGTCAGCCCGCAGCTCGCTGCCAGCCGCACCAGTTGCGCGTCGGTGCGCGCGCCGGTCTTGGTCTTGATCAAATAGTGATAGTTCTGCACCGTCTTGACGCTGAGATTGAGATGCGCAGCAATCTGCTCGGTCGTCGCGCCGCCGGCGAATTGGCGCAGGATCTCGATCTCGCGCTCACCCAGTTGGTCCAGCGCCGAGCCCGCCGACAGGCTGTCCTCGGCCAAAATGTGCGCGATGTCGTCGCTCATGGCGCGCTCGCCGCGCGCAACGCTGCGGATCGCGGTGACGACCGCGGAAGGTTCGCTGCTCTTGGTGACGAAGCCGCTGGCGCCGGCGCTGAAGGCGGCTTTCACCAGCACGGCCTCGTTGTGCATGGTGAAGACGAGGATGCGCGCCCGCGGGCTGCGCGCGCGGATGTTGCGGATCGCCTCCAGCCCGCTCGCGCCGGGCATCGAGATATCCAGCAGGACGACATCAGGGTCGTGCGCCTTGAAGGCGCCGTAGGCGTCGGCCGCGTTGTCGGCTTCCGCCACGACATGGAGATCGCCCTGGCTCTCCAGCACGCGCCGGTAGCCTTGCCGCACGATCGGATGATCGTCGACCAGCAGCACGGAGATGCCTGTTGCCGCAACATCGCTCATGTCGGCCTCATGCGGCGAGCGGGATGGTGGCGGCGACGCTGAGGCCTCCTCGCGCAGGCAGGATCGACAGCGATCCGCCGGCCGCCGCGACCCGCTCGCGGATGCCGGTGAGGCCGAAGCCGGCCGACTGCGCCACGCGCGCGGCGTCGCCGCCGCCGTCGTCCTCGACACGGATCAGCAACGCGTCGTCGTCACCGGCGCGCCGCTCGATGCGCAAGGAGATCTCGCGCGCCGAGCTGTGGCGCAGTGCGTTGGTCAGGCATTCCTGCGCCACGCGATAGGCGGTGGTGGYGGCCGGGCCGCTGATGTCGGTGAGGTCGCCCCTGAGATCGAGCCGGATGGTCGGCTGCGCTGCGCTTTGCGAGCGCCAGCTGTCCACCAAATTGACCAGGCTGGCCTCGAGCCCGAGCTCCTCGGGCAGCGGATTGCGCAGGCGTTTGAGCGCATCACGCAGCGAGGCCATCAGATGATGGGTGGCCTGCGAGATCATGCGCGCGTCCTGCGCGATTGCGTTATCCTTGCTCTCCTTCGCGCTTGCGGTCTCGATCGTGTTGGCGAAGGCGAGGATGGCGGAGAGATTTTGGCCGAACTCGTCGTGCAGCTCGCGGGCGAGCGCGCGGCGTTCGTCGTCACGGATCTCGATCAGCCGCCTTGTCAGCGCCGCGCGCTGTTCGGTGGCTTCCTCCAGCCGGCCGCCGAGCTCGCCGACGGCGCTGCCGATCATCGCCAGCTCCATGGAGCGGAAGCGCGGCAGTTTCGTGCGATACTGGCCCCGCGCCATGCGCTGGAGCGCGGCGACGATGGTGCGCGCCGGCGCCAGCGCGTGCGCAATGGCGAGCGACGCCAAGAGCGCGATCGCCGCCGCCATCAGAAGCGCGACATCGACCACGTTGAGGAGATACTCCCAGGCAAGCGAGATGGCCGCTGCGGCATCCGGCGTCGCGACGACCGTTCCGGCGGCTGCCGCGCGGGGACTGACGGGCCTTATCACTTCGGCGTGGCTGCCGAGGAAGATGGGTACGATCGCGGTGAACCAGTGCGGCGGCGTCTTGCCCAGCCCCACGCTCTGGCCGCAGAGCGGCCTTTCGAATGCGATGGCCGGCTGGAACTCGACGCAGACGCCGGGCGAGATCAGTTTCATCGTCTCCAGGGTGCGCCACTCCGGAACCGGCAAGAGCTGCTCGCGCGTTCTGCTGCTGCGCAACAAGAACTCGTGCCAGTACAGCGCCTGAAGCGCCTGCGCGACCCGCTGCGCCGAGGCCGCGGTCGCCCGGTCGACGCTGCGATAGGCGTCGAACGTGGCCCAGACGGTCGCAGCGCCAAGGCAGAGCGCGACGATGAGAAGCAGACGGGCGACAAGCTGAAGCACGAGGCGCATGCGATCACCCTCAACGTTTGGTAAGGTCAGCCTAACAACGCCGCCGCGCCTTGCCAATTGCGGGGTTTGGGCCGGATTGCAGCTCGGGCAAATTTCCCAAGCCGGATTGGGCATGGCTCTTTGGACCGCGCGCGGCGGCTTTGATCTAATCGGGGTGGAATCGTTGCAGGCCAATCCCTGCAAGCCAGGAGCAGTGCAGCATGAGTTCGATGACGATTGGACCGATTGCGGGGTCTGCTGCCGACCCATCCGAGCGCAGTGCGCTGCTGTTCTGGATGATCTTCACTGGGCTGTCGATCTTCGCCGTCGTGCTGCTGTGGCGCTTCGGCCTGATCCGCCTGATGCTGACCTCGGACCGCACCTACATTTCCAGCGTGATCGCGCTGCTCTATGTCCTTACCTGCGGCCACTGCTTCCTGCGGACACGGGCGATCGCCCGTGAAGGCGCGGCGGCGCGGCGGTGCCGGGCGGTGCTTGCGGCGCCCGGGGGCAGCAAAGTGCTCGACGGCAGCGCGGCCGCGCTGCCACGCGGGCTGGTGCGGGACCATATCGAGAGCCTCGTGACGAAAGCGTCCGCGCAGGACTACCGGGCGGTCGACCAGACGCTGCTGCTGCGGACGCTGGCCGACCGGCTGCGCGGCTCGAACGGCTTCGGTGCCTTCGTCTCGGACACGCTGATGAAGCTTGGCCTGCTCGGCACCATCATCGGCTTCATCATCATGCTGGCGCCGATCGCGGGACTGGATGCCGCCGACAAGGTCGCGATGCGTTCCTCGATGGGGCTGATGAGCGACGGCATGGCGGTCGCGATGTACACGACGCTGGCGGGCCTCGTCGGCTCGATCCTGGTGCGCATCCAGTATTACATGCTGGATGCCGCGACCCAGCGGGTGTTCTCGGACGCGGTGGTGCTGACCGAGACCTATGTGACGCCGGTACTGGAGCGCAAAGGCGCTGGAACCGCGTCATGATGGATGACTTTGGTCTCTATCCGCGCGAGGAGCCGTTCGATCCGCTGGGCGTGATGCTGTTCAAGGCGCTCCAGGTGATCGCCTTCCTGTTCTTCCTCGCGCTCCTCGCGGTGTCGCCCGATGCCAAGGACGGCAAGATCGATTCCAAGGCCGAGTTCATGATCACGCTGGACTGGCCGGACAGCCATCCAGACGATCTCGACCTGTTCGTGCAGGATCCCGCCGGCAACATCGCCTGGTATCGCCACCGCGAAGCCGGCTTCCTCACGCTCGATCGCGACGACCGGGGCGGGGCCAACGACTTCATCATGGTCAACGGCAAGAAGATCGCCTCGCCGATCCGCGAGGAGATCGTCACGGTGCGCGGCATCGTCGCCGGCGAATACACCGTCAACGTCTCGCATTTCGTGGCGACGACGGGCGAGCCGGTCCAGGCCAATGTGAAGGTACAAAAACTCAATCCGACCGCGCAGGTGGTCTTCGACAACAAGTTCACGCTCGATCACACCGGCGACGAGAAGACCGCGGTGCGGTTCCGCATCGATGCGGAAGGCAAGGTCGTCAATGTGGACCAGAGGCCGAAATCGCTGCTCGAGACGTTCCGGAGCAGCTGGCGCAACGGCGCCGATCTCGACCCGCGGACGGGGGTGAGCAAGAACGCTGTGAGGGTGCGCCGTGACTAGCCTGCAAACGGTCATCCTCACGCTGTCGGTCGCCTACGCCGTCATCGGCGCGTTGTTGCTGGTCGTGCTGGTCTATGCGCGGCTGCACTGGTCGTTCAAGGCGGTCGCAGTGGTCGTGACCAGCGCCTTCTATGTCGTCAGCTTCACCGAGATGCGCGGACTGCTCGGCTGGGCCAGCGCCGACCGGCTGCCGGCGACCTTCAAGCTGCTGAAGGCCCGCATCGTCGAGCCGCATTCGCTGGAAGGCGATCCCGGCTCGATCTATCTCTGGGTCGAGCAGCTGGATGACGACAATCGCCCGAGCGGCATCCCGCGCGCCTTTCGTGTGCCCTACAATGACAGGCTGGCCGACAAGACCCATGCGGCGGAGAACGAGATCGCGCTGGGACATCCGCAAGGAGGCCGTGCCGCCGATTTCGGTGGCGGCGATGGCAGTCTCATTGACATGGTCCGGGAATATGTGACGCCGAAGACCATTTTGGAGACCACCGGCGGCGATTCCTCGACCGGCGAATTCCTCGCACCTCCGGCCGGCGCGCAAGGCGCGGTGTTCACCCCGATTCCGCCGCCTCGGATGCCGCCGAAGGACGAGCAATAGGCTCTTCACCATCGCGACAGGGGCACGCTGGAAAACGGACCCGCACTGGCGCATCTTCTTGACGTCCCTCAATTTGGCCTTATCGGCTTCCGATAAGGCCTTTGGGGTGGAGGGTGCGTGCTTCTCGCTGTCTTCTCGGATATCCACGGCAACCGGCAGGCGTTCGAGGCCTGCCTGAAGGTTGCCCGCGCGAAGGGCGCGGAGCGGTTCGTCCTGCTCGGCGATTTCGTCGGCTATGGCGCCGATCCGGAATGGGTCGTGGATACCGTGATGGGTCTGGTCCGGGAGGGCGCCATCGCCGTCCGCGGCAATCATGACGAGGCGGTCAACACCACGACCGAAGCCATGAATGCGGAGGCGCAGATCGCGATCGAATGGACGCGCGGGCGGCTCGACGTCGCGCAGCGGCGGTTCCTCGCCGAGCTGCCGATGCTGGTGGACGAGAAGGAGCGCCTTTACGTCCACTCGGAGGCCTCAAGCCCGCAGCGCTGGCACTATGTCCGTTCGACGGCGGATGCTGCCAAGAGCCTGATATCGACGCCCGCCCATGTCACCTTCTGCGGCCACATCCATCGCCCGGCGCTCTATTCGATGTCGGTGACGGCGAAGATGACGAGCCTCGTGCCCAAGACCGACGTTTCCGTGCCGCTGCTACGCGGGCGGCAATGGCTGGCCGTGCTCGGCTCGGTGGGCCAGCCTCGCGATGGCGATCCATCCGCAGCCTTCGTGCTGTTCGACACCGTGTCGTGCCAGATCACCTATTGCCGCGCGCCCTATGACATCGCGAGCGCGGCGAACAAGATTCGCGAGAACGGCCTGCCGCCCTGGCTCGCCGACCGGCTGTCGCAGGGACGCTGACGGCGATGCCGCAATCCCTGGTCAAATCAGGCGCCGAGATCGACGGCTACACCATCGGCGAATGCGTCCATGCCGGCGGCATGGCGACGCTGTGGACCGTCACCCATCCCGGCATCGACGTGCCGCTGCTGATGAAGATTCCGCGGGTGTCGGAGGGCGAGGACCCCGCCGCGATCGTCTCGTTCGAGATGGAGATGATGATCTTGCCGCGGCTCGCCGGGCCGCACGTGCCCTCGTGTTTCGGCACCGGCGACTTCGCGCACCAGGCCTACGCCGTGATCGAGCGCATTCCCGGGACCACGCTCTACAAGCGGCTGCCCGACCTGCCGCTCCCATACGAGGAGGCGCGGCAGCTCGTCGCGAAGATCGCCGCCGCGCTGGCCGATCTGCACCGGCAGAACGTGATCCATCACGACATCAAGCCGAGCAGCATCATGTTCCGCGATAGCGGCGAGGCGGTCCTGATCGATTACGGCCTGTCGCACCACAACCATTTGCCGGACCTGTTGCAGGAGGAATTCCGGCTGCCTTACGGCACCGCGCCCTACATGGCGCCCGAGCGGCTGTTGGGGGTACGCGACGATCCGCGCAGCGATCTGTTTTCGCTGGGTGTGCTGCTCTATTTCTTCACCACCGGCGAGCGTCCCTTCGGCGAGGGCGAGACGCTGCGCGCGATGCGTCGCCGGCTGTGGCGCGATCCGCATCCGCCGCGCGAATTGCGCGCGGACTATCCGCCCTGGCTTCAGGAGGTGGTGCTGCGCTGTCTCGAGATCGAGCCGGTGCGGCGCTATCCGACCGCGTCCCAGCTCGCCTTCGATCTCGCTCATCCGGACCAGGTCAGGCTCACCGCGCGTTCGGAACGGCTGAAGCGCGACCCCTTGAGCGTCGCCTGGCGGCGGCGCTTCAACCTGGGTGTCATGGCGCCGCGCGCGAAATCGGACGTCGCCGCGCAAATCGCCTCCAGCCCGATCCTCGCGGTCGCGCTCGACACGGTGGAAGGCGAGGGCGAGCTGAACGAGGCGCTGCGCGTGACGACCGAGCGCATTCTCGCGACGCTGCCGTCGGCGCGGCTTGCCTGCGTCAACGTGCTCAAGCTCAACCGCATCGCGATCGACCGGACGCTCGACGAGCAGGGCTCCAACAAG
Organism: Bradyrhizobium sp. 2TAF36; assembly: GCF_052114925.1. Classification (NCBI taxonomy): domain Bacteria; kingdom Pseudomonadati; phylum Pseudomonadota; class Alphaproteobacteria; order Hyphomicrobiales; family Nitrobacteraceae; genus Bradyrhizobium; species Bradyrhizobium sp. 2TAF36. The sequence goes on from NZ_JBFRFR010000060.1 coordinate 48,884, forward strand.
CATATCGACCGCCTGGTCGCGCTCCGGCATTGGGCGACGCCGCTCAAGCTGGATGAGAGCCGGCTGTCGGTTCACGTGCTGGAGGCCGTCGACCCCGCCGCGGCGCTGTTGGAATTCGCCGAGGTCAATCAGGTCGACCACGTCATCATCGGCGCACGGCAGAGCTCGTTCCGCCGCGCGCTGCTCGGCAGCGTCTCGGCCAAGGTGGCCTCGGAGGCGGCCTGCACCGTCACTGTGGTGCGGCCGCCGCGGATGGCTGCTGCGAAACCGGACGCCGGCGTCGTGTGGGGCTAGGAAAGATCACGCCGCGTGGGCGGCGTGGACGGAGCGCTTGCGGCGGATCGGCCAGCAGAATTGCGGGCCGGGTTCGCCGTGATCCGCGCCGCCGCCGAAATACTGGATGATCTCGCGGCAGGGCTCGCAATTGAAGAGGTTACGCGACGCAGATGCCTTGGTCATTTCCTTCAGGCAGTTCGGGCAGTGYGGTTTCATCGGGCGTGGTCCAGAACAGAATTCAATGCCGGCGCGGTGACCGGAGCGGGTGATCCGGGTCCGCCATCTCGGGCCCGGTGTCGTCGCGCCTCTCGCCTTCGGTGCGTTCGAGCCGACCGAAGAAATAGTCGAGGTCAGGATGCGGGCGCCGCGGGATGCGGCACCTGCGCTTCGCTTGACGCCTCACGAGCGCGATCTGCATGGGCTCAGGCCCGATACCAGTCGCGACGGACGATGCGGGCCGAACGTGCCGGCACCCTCGCCGGTCCGGCCGATGGGCCAAACACAACAAACGCACTGAAACCAAGCCACAACGCCACGCCAGTCCAAACCAGGGTCGTCGTCATGATGTGCTCCCGCGAAAACAGGCAGGAATCACTAGCGGTGATTTGCACGAATCAGGGAAGCCCGGAGGAGTACGGATCAAGGTGCAATTTAGGCATTGCGCGTCGCAACGCCCGTAAGACCCGCAGCTTTTCAGCAAATATGTTGCTTGTGCTTCAGATCGCTTCGCCGCGTGCGCCTGCGGCGGCGTTACGGATCGCGGCGATGTTGGTCTTGTACGCTTCCTGCGTGCCGCCCTTGAACACGGAGGTGCCGGCGACGAAGGCGTTGGCGCCCGCCGCGGCCAGGGGACCCGCGACATCGGGACCGACGCCGCCATCGACCTCGATGTCGATCGGACGTCCCGCCGTCATCGCGCGGATGTCGCGGATCTTGCCGATCGCAGACGGGATGAAGGCCTGGCCGCCGAAGCCGGGATTGACCGACATCACCAGCACGAGGTCGACGAGGTCGATGACGTATTCGAGCACGCTGATCGGCGTGCCCGGGTTGAGCGAGACGCCGGCCTTCTTGCCGAGCGCGCGGATCGCCTGGAGCGAGCGGTGCAGATGGGGACCGGCTTCCGCATGCACGGTGATGTGGTCACAGCCGGCTTTGGCGAAGGCCTCGAGATAGGGGTCGCAGGGCGAGATCATCAGATGCGCGTCGAAGATCTTCCTGGTGTGCGGGCGCATCGCCTTGATGACGTCGGGGCCGTAGGAGATGTTGGGCACGAAATGACCGTCCATCACGTCGAGATGGATCCAGTCGGCGCCGGCCGCGTCCACCGCGCGCACCTCTTCGCCGAGCCTGGAGAAGTCCGAGGCCAGGATCGAGGGCGCGATGGCCAGGGGGCGGGGAGTGAAGGCTTGGGTCATGGCGCGGTGTCCCGTGGCGGCCGTGAAAGATGATGCTCGCCTAACATGGGCCTCTCAGCCGGGCAATGCAGGAGCTTTGAGCTTCCTGTGGGCGGAAATTTCTGCCGCGACCGGCATGAATTGCCGGTGTTCCCGAGCCGTGCCAGGCGTCGCGAAGGCGGATTTCATTGAGCTTTTTGCGCTGGCACGACGCTTGCTCACGTCACCGGCAGAACATTGGCTGCGGCGTGCCGCATCGTTGGAGTTGTGCAATGTTGTTTGCCCTTGGTGCCGTATCGAGCGCGCTCGACGCGATCCAGTCGCTGACGAACTCGAAATCGTCCTCGTCGACGCAGAAGACGGGGTCTTCGCAGAGCGCGCCGACCAATCCGTTCGCGATCGACAGCAGCAGCAGCACGACGAGCAACGCGACCTCGTCGGTCAATGCGGGCAAAACTCCGCAAATCTCGCCGGAGACGATGAACGCGCTGTTCGCCGCGCAAAGCCAGTCGACGGACAGCACCGGCAGTGCGGCCAGCTCGACCTCGTCGAGTTCGACGTCTTCGACCTCGACGAGCCGCGACGCTGCGCTGAAGGACCTGTTCTCGCAGATCGACGGGGACGGCGACGGCAAGATCACCAAGTCCGAATTCGAGAACGCGCTGGGCGCCGGCGGCACCAACCTCGCGCAGGCCGACGACGTGTTCTCGAAGATGGATACGAATTCCGACGGAGGTGTCAGCCTGGATGAGATGTCGAAGGCGCTGAAGAGCGGCCACCACGGCCATGCCCACGGTGCCAGCGGCTCCGGCGACGGATCGGATTCCGCCTCGAAGGCGAGCGGCGGATCGACCTCGACCACGACGACCGCCGCCGACGGCTCGACCACCACCACCGTCACCTATGCCGACGGCTTCAAGATGTCGACGACGGTCCCGGGCGCCTCCAGCGCCTCTCGCAATTCGGCCTACGATCTGTTCGCGCAGTTGATGCAGCGGCAAGGCGGGCAGGGGCAAGGCGCCTCGGCGACCGCTGGCTCGTCGATGTCGATGAGCGTCTGACGCCCACTCGCTGTCATGCCCCGGCTTGCCGCCTTCGCTAAAGCTTCGGCGGCCGAGCACCCTTGTGGCCCCGGCGTAGCCTTGGCGGAGCCGGGACCGGGGCATCCAGTACGCCGCGGCTTCCCGGTTCAATCACAACTGTCTCTGGGATACTGGATCGCCCGGTCTTCGCCGGGCGATGACGCGCGATATGCGGCGAGAGGCGCGTGCCCCTTACACGCCGAAGCGGTCCTTCCACGCCGGTAATGCTCCCGTAAACGGCAGCGCTGTCGCGCTGTACACGCCGCGCGCGATCGCGCGCGCGACCACGTTGGCGGCGACCGTGCCGAGCTCGGTGAGGCCGACCAGCGGCTCGATCGGCTTTTCACAGGTCGCAGCCGCAAACAGCACGTCGCCGTCGGTCGGGGCATGGACGGGATAGATGGCGCGGGCAAATCCGGTGTGCGCGATCATCGCAAGCCGCTTGGCCTGGGCCTTGGTCAGCGTCGCATCGGTGACGACGAGGCCGATCGTGGTGTTCTCGCGCGCGCTTGCGGCCGGGCCGCCCTTGATGCGCATCGCCAGCATGTCAGGCGTGAATTTGGATGGTAGACCGCGCCCGCCGAACTCGCCGTTCTCCTCGAACGGCGCCGCCCAGAACCACGGTCCCTCGCCGACGGTTGCGCTGCCGACCGCGTTGACGACCATGATGGCGGCCACCTTGATGCCGTTGGGCAGGACCGCTGAAGCCGAGCCGAGCCCGCCCTTGAAGGTCGCGGTGGTACAGCCGAGGCCTGCGCCGACGCTGCCCAGCGCGAAATCGTGGCCCGCGGCCACAGCTGCCGCGTAACCGAGATCGCGATAGGGCGCGAAGCGACCCCAGGCCTTGTCGCCGCCGTTGAGCAGGTCGAACACGATGGCGCCCGGCACGATCGGGATCACCGCCTCGCGAATCCGGAAGCCGCGGCCCTGTTCGGCAAGCCAGGCCTGGACGCCGCCGCCGGTCTCGATGCCAAAGGCGGAGCCGCCGGACAGCGCAATCGCGTCGACGCGCTCGACCGTGCTGGCAAGGTCGAGCAGCGCATCCTCGCGCGTGCCGGGCCCACCGCCGCGCACGTCGATCGCCGCGACCGCCGGGGCATCGAAGATGATCGCTGTCGTGCCGGAGGCGATTTTCGCATCCTCGGCATGGCCGACGCGGACGCCGGCGATATCGGTAAGCAGATTTTTCAAGGCCGGCACTCCATGCGCTTCAGCCATCAGCGATAGCGCACCGATGCCGCGCGCTCAACTCGCCAGCGCGGTCCTGAGCATCTTGGCGAGCTCGGATTTGCGGTAGGGCTTGGCCAGCAGCAGCACGCCGGAATCGAGCCGGCCGTGATGGACGATGGCGTTCTCGGTGTAGCCCGAGGTGAACAGCGTCTTCAGGTCGGGACGCCGTCGCACCGCCTCGTCCGCGAGCTGGCGGCCGTTCATGTGGCCGGGCATGATGATGTCGGTGAAGAGCAGGTCGATGCCCTTGTCGGCATCTATGATGGTGAGGGCTTCGGCCGCGTTGGCGGCTTCGAGCGCGGCATAGCCGAGGCTCTTGATCTGGGTCACGACATATTGGCGCACCAGCGCGTCGTCCTCGACGATCAGGATCTTCTCGTCGCCGCCGGCGATGGGCACGTTCTGGAGCGACTCGTACTCGCTCTCCTGCACGCCGCTCGAGCGCGGCAGGTAGATCTTCACGCTCGTGCCGTGGCCTTCCTCGCTGTAGATCTTGATGTGGCCGCCGGACTGCTTGACGAAGCCGAACACCATGCTGAGCCCCAGCCCGGTGCCCTYGCCGACCTCCTTGGTGGTGAAGAACGGGTCGAACACCCGTTCCATCAGGTCGGGTGGAATGCCGGTGCCGGTGTCGCTGACCGCGATCATCACATAGCTGCCGGCGACGACGTCGGGATTCATGCTGGCATAGCCGTCGTCGAGGAAGATGTTGCGGGTCTCCAGGACCAGGGTGCCGCCGTCCGGCATGGCGTCGCGCGCGTTCAGCGCGAGATTGAGGATCGCGGTGGAAAGCTGGCCCGGGTCGACCAGCGCCGGCCAGGCATCCTCGGTGAGCTGCGGCATGATGGTGATCTGCTCGCCGAGGGTCGGGTGCAGCAGCTTGGCGGCCTCGAGCGCCAGCGCATTGACGTCGATCTCGCGCGGCTGGAGCGGCTGCTTGCGGGCAAAGGCGAGCAGGTGCTTGGTCAGTTGCGCGCCGCGCTCGGCGGCGTCGTCGATCAGCTTGGTGATGGCGGCGAGCTCGGGACGGTCGGCCACCGCGTCCGCGAGGATGCCGATCGTGCCGGTGATGACGGTCAGCACGTTGTTGAAATCGTGGGCGACGCCGCCGGTCAGCTGGCCGATGGAGTCCATTTTCTGGACCTGCCTGAGCTGGGCTTCCGCGGCCTGCTTCTCGGTGAGGTCGCGGCCGATGAAGAAATGGCGCTTCACCGGCTCCGACCAGGTCCCCATCCAGTTCAGCGTCACCTCGTGACCGTCGTAGTGGTAGTAGCGCGCCTCGAAGCTGCGCTTGACCGCGCCACGCCGCGCCGCGCGCATCTCGCTGCGGGTGTTGTCGAGGTCATCGGGGTGAATGAACTCGATGGCGCTGTGCCCGATCATGTCCTCCGGCTTGTACCCGAGGATGTCCTTCACGCTCGGGCTGATCTGGATGAAATTGCCGTAACCGTCCGTCACGAGGATCAGGTCCTGCGAGGTCTCGAAGATGCGCTGGCGCTCCTCGATCTCGCGGTTGAGGGCGGATTCCGCCCGCTTCCGCTCGGTGATGTCGCGAGCGACCTTGGAGGCGCCGATGATCTTGCCGTCGGTCGATCGCAGCGGGACCTGGCTCAGCAGGACGTCGATCGGCTGGCCACTCTTGTGCAGCCGCACGGTCTCGTGCTGGTCGATGACCTCGCCGTTGCGGGTGCGGGCCAGCATTTCGGCGACTTCCTCGCGCTGCCCCTCGGGCATGATGATATCGACCTGGCGGCCGATCGCCTCGCTGGCGGAGTAGCCGAAGACGTGCTCTGCCGCCTTGTTCCAGGACGTGATGGTGCCGTCGAGCGACTTCGTGATGATGGCGTCGTTGGAGGACTCGACGACGGCGCTGAACAGCCGCTCGCGCTCGGCATAATAGTTCCGCTCCGAGCTCGACTGCCGCTGCAGCGCGCCGACCATGCCTGCCGTGTTGGCCTGGAGCCGCACGTTCTCGATCAGCAGCACCGCGAGCACGAAACTCGACGCAAAGAGGCCGTAGAGACGGCCGGCATAGAAACCGAGGTCGAAACGCGCGACGTTGACGATCGCCGACAGCGCGATGTCGAACAGCCAGGCGCACATCGTGACCATGAGCCAGACGTCGATCACCGTGTGCGGCTTGCGAAACCACAGCGTGACCAGCGCCGCGAAGCTCAGGGACCACACGAACGACACCACGCCGATCATGGTGGGGGTGTAGTGGCCGTCCTTGAGCAGGACCGGTAGCAGGCCGTGCTGCGCAGTCACCAGCCAGGCGAAGACGGTCAACGCGACGAACACGCCGACGACGGAAAGTGCGATCGCGGGAGCCGTCGCGCCCGCAACCCTGTTGCCGCCGTTGCTGTCCTTGAGCCAGGCATAGGCCAGCACGAACAGCGGGAAACCGGCGTGCCAGATCATGTAGAGCCAGACGGTGGTCTGCGGGCCTGCACCGAACAATCCGGCCGGGGCGAACAGCCCGGGGAAGGTGAGGGCGTGGGTCACCGCGGCGCCCGCCGTGAACATATAGCCGATCGATAGCAGCAGCAGCGCGCGGCTGCGCAGCACGGCGAACTGCGACAGCAGCAAAACGGCGGTGATGATGTCGCTGACCGCGAGCGCCGACTGGTAGCTCGCCACGAAGGCCGGCACCTGTGCGAGCGGCAAGCCCGCAAACGGTACCGCCAGTGCGAACAGGATCGCGGAGATGCCGACGATCGCCAACGCAGCCCTGCGATCGCTTCGCGTAGCCGGCAAGGTCGACAGGAATGTGCTTCGGTCGTTAGGCGCTAGCACGTCGATCTCTCGTAAGCCGGCATGATGACCTCCTACGTCAATCTCTTCCGGCCGGGAAGCCGCTACCCGCATGGTAGCCCGCTCCGGGCGCGCATCCTGACAGAAAGCGCATGCGACTCAACCGAAGGTTACAGCTTATTTAACTTGGGGTGGGACTTGGAACAGGTAGCTGGTAAGAGGTGATTTACCGGGACAGACCCATACTGCCTTGCCGGGCAGTTGCGGTGAATTGAACCAAATAATGATACGTATCCGGGAGTTGTTCCCATGCGCCGTGTTCTCGTTGTCGACGACCAGAAGGAGGTCCGCGCCATGGTCGCGATCGTGCTTCGGGTCAACCGCTTTGACGTCGTCGACGCCGAGAGCGGCGCAGCGGGCCTGAAAGCCTTCAGCGAGGGCGCTTTCGATGCCGCGATCGTCGATATTTTCCTGGCCGACACCAGCGGCGTTGACGTCATGGCGGCCATTCGCGAGCGAGTTCCCGGGTTCCCGATCGTCGCGGTCTCCGGCATGACCGCGCTGGATTTCATGGGTGAGGCGCCTGGTCTGGCCGACGTGGTATGCCTGCAAAAGCCATTTCGGCCGAACGATCTCCTGCAAGCGCTCCACAAGGCCCAGGCTGCGGCGGGCGGCGAGCTCTCCGCGGCCGTGTGACCGCAAGGCGAAAGAAAACGCCCCGGCGAACCGGGGCGTTGGATTGATCTGATTAAAAGGTCAGGCATCCTGTCTCAGGTGCCGTTGCCCTTGATCTCGGCGTAGCCGCCCTTGGCGTCCCACTTGTAGACGACATAGTCGAGCTGCTTGATGTCGCCCTTGGCGTCATACTCGATCGGGCCGATCACGGTGTCCCACTTGCCGGCCTTGATCGCCGCCATGACCTTCTTGGCATCCGTGGTGCCGGCCTTCTTTGCCGCCTGCGACCAGACCTGCATCGCCGCGTAGGTGTAGAGCGTATAGCCCTCGGGGTCGATGTTCTTGGCCTTGAAGGCGTCGACGATCTTCTTCGCGGTCGGCTTGTTGCGCGGATCCGGACCGAAGGTGAACAGCGTGCCTTCGCCGGCCGGACCGGTGATGGAGGCGTACTCCTTGTCGGCGAGCGCATCGCCGGCCATCAGGATCGTCTTGAGGCCCTGGTCACGCATCTGGCGCAGGATCAGGCCGCTCTCCTGATGATAGCCGCCGACATAGACGAGGTCGATGTTGTCGCGCTTCAGGCGCGAGACGATCGCGTTGAAGTCCTTGTCGCCCTTGTTGTAGGACTCGTACATCTTCTCGGTGATGCCGGCCTTGTTGAGCGCCTTCTTGGTCTCGTCGGCGAGACCCTTGCCGTAGGTGGTCTTGTCGTTGAGGATCGCGATGTTCTTGCCCTTGTAGTTCTTGGCGATGTACTGCGCCGCGACCAAGCCCTGCTGGTCGTCACGGCCGCAGACGCGCGCCACGTTCCAGAGTCCGCTATCGGTGAACTTCGGATTGGTCGAGGCCGGCGTGATCTGGAGCACGTTGCCGTCGGCATAGGCTTCGGAGGCGGGGATCGACGACGACGAGCAATAGTGCCCGGCCACGAACGGAATTTTCGCGCCGGCGATCTTTTCGGCGATCGAGCGCGCCTGCTTCGGGTCGCAGGCGTCGTCCTCGACGTTGAGCGCGAGCTTCTTGCCGTTGACGCCGCCGGCGGCGTTGATGTCAGCCACGGCCATCTCGGCGCCGTTCTTCATCTGGCGGCCGAAGGCGGACTCTCCGCCGGTCATCGGGCCTGCGACTGCGACGGTGACATCCTGCGCGAACGCCGCGCTCGATAGCGCGATCGACGCGCCGAATGCCAGACCGATGAGCTTCAGTGATTTCATGAGATACCTCGCGGGTGGTCGTCTGTGGAAGTTGCCGGGTACGCCCGGTCCAAACCGGCGCCATTCTTGAATGAATCTCGGGAGAAGTCACCGGCAAAATACGGGCATTGGCGGAGATATCTCGCCACATTCGGCCGCACGGGCTCCGCCGTCGGGGCAGCCTCAGCCGTGCCGGCCGCCTTCCAGGTAGGCGGCGCGAATCTCGGGGCGCTGCAACAACTCGGCGCCGGTCCCGGCCAGCGTGATCAGGCCGTTGACCATGACGTAACCGCGATGGGCGAGCTTCAGCGCATGGTTGGCGTTCTGCTCGACGATCAGGACCGTCAGGCCGTCCTGGCGGTTCAGGGTGCGGATCGCATCGAAAATCTGGCGCGCGATCAGCGGCGCCAGCCCGAGCGAGGGCTCGTCGAGCAGAAGCAGGCGGGGGCGGCTCATCAGAGCGCGGCCGATTGCCAGCATCTGCTGCTCGCCGCCGGACAGCGTTCCGCCGCGCTGGGCGTAGCGCTCCTTCAGGCGCGGGAACAGCGTGAACACGCGTTGCAGCGTGGCCTCGCGTTCGGCGTCGGTGCATCCGGTGGCGTCCGCCCCCATCTGGAGGTTTTCCGCCACGCTCATGCGCGGGAAGATGCGGCGGCCTTCCGGCGATTGCGCGATGCGCAAATGGGCGATCTCATGGGTGGGAACGTCGGTGATGTCGCGGCCTTCGTACAGGATATGGCCGGCGCGGGCGCGCGGCTTGCCGAAGATCGTCATCATCAGCGTCGACTTGCCGGCGCCGTTGGCGCCGATCAGCGCGACGATCTCGCCGGCGCTGATCTCGACATCGACGCCCTTCAGCGCCTCGATCTTGCCGTAGGCCGCGCGCAGGCCCCGGATCGAGAGCAGGGGAGTGGACGCCGACGTCACGACCCGCTCTCCATCACGGCCACGGCCTCTTCCTCGTCGGTGCCGAGATAAGCGGCGATCACCTTGGGATCGTCGCGGATCTCGCGCGGAGAGCCTTCCGCGATCTTGACGCCATGGTCCATCACCACGATGTGGTCGGAGATCTCCATCACGACCGACATGTCGTGCTCGATCAGCAGGATCGAGGTGCCGAGCTCGTTGCGGATCGAGAGCAGGAGCTCGCTCAAGGCTGCGCTCTCGCGCGCGTTGAGACCTGCGGCGGGCTCGTCCAGGCACAAAAGCGCGGGCTCGGTGCACATCGCGCGCGCGATCTCGAGCCTGCGCTGGTCGCCATAGGCGAAATTGCCGGCGGCATCGTCGGCGCGGTCGAGCAAATTGACCCGCTTCAGCCAGTCGGTGGCGAGGTCGATCGCGCGCTTTTCGGCCAGCCGATCGACGCCAAGAATCTTGTCGCTAATCTTGTCGCCGCTCATCCGTGCCCTTCCTTGACGAGGTCGGAGGAGATCGCCTGCGCCTTGGTCAGATACACGGTCGGCGCGCGATGGCCGATCAGGCCGCGCGGCCGCCAGATCATGATCAGCACCATGGCCATGCCGAACACCAGCATGCGGTAGGTCTCGAGGCTGCGGAACAGCTCGAAGCCGCCGATCATGGCGAGCGCGGCGAGCGCGACGCCGAGCTGCGAGCCCATGCCGCCGAGCACGACGATGGCGAGCACCAGCGCCGATTCCTGGAAGGTGAAGGATTCCGGACTGATGAAGCCCTGGCGCGTCGCGAAGAACGCACCGGCAAAGCCGCCGAACATGGCGCCGGTCGCGAACGCCGTGAGCTTGGTGGTCGTGGTGTTGATGCCGAGCGCGCGGCAGGCGACCTCGTCCTCGCGCAAGGCCTCCCAGGCGCGGCCGATCGGCAGGCGGCGCAGCCGGATCGTCACCCAGTTGGTGAGCAGCGCAAGCGCCAGGATCAGGTAGAACAGGAAGACGATGCGCTGGGTCGGCGAATATTCGATGCCGAGCCTGGCGGCGAGCCCGTTGTCGCTGTTGTCCAGCGGGATGCCGAAGAACGAGGGGCGGGGAATGCTGGAGACGCCATTGGGGCCGCCGGTGAGGCTCTGCCAGTTGATGATGACGAGGCGGATGATCTCGCCGAAGGCGAGCGTCACGATGGCGAGATAGTCGCCGCGCAGGCGCAGCACGGGGAAGCCGAGCAGCACGCCCCAGAACGCGGCGAGGATGCCGGCAAGCGGCAGGCAGACCCAGAACGACCAGCCGAAATTGGTGGCCAGCAGCGCGTAGGAATAGGCGCCCACCGCGTAGAAGGCGACGTAGCCGAGATCGAGCAGGCCGGCGAGCCCGACCACGACGTTCAGCCCCCAGCCCAGCATCACATAGGTGAGCACGAGGATCGCGAGGTCGAGGATATAGCGCTGGTCATAGAAGATCACCGGCACAAGCACCGTGAAGATCAGAAGTGCGGGCGCCAGGTAGCGGCCCAGAAACGACATGCCGCTGCGTACAGCCGGTGGCACCAGCTTGTCGGTGCCGCTGGACCCGATCCACTGTCGCAACAGCCCGAGCACGATCGAGCCGCCGAACACGGCGGCAACGAGGGAGGCGACCTCGCCGAAGCGGGTCCAATAGGTGAGCTGGCCGTCGGAACCCGCTTCGGTGCGGACGCCGACCATCAGCGAGAACAGCACCAGCGCGATCAGGGCGTTGACGAAGGCCGTCTTCAGCAGAGCGGGGATGTCCGTTGCTGGTTTGGCCGTATTGCTCGAGAGAACTGTCACGCGGCGACCGTCAGACTTTTTCGACTTCGGGACGRCCAAGCAGGCCGGTCGGCATGAAGATCAGCACGACGATCAGGATCGAGAACGCCGCGACGTCCTTGTACTCGACCGAGAAATAGGCCGACCAGAACGTCTCGATCAGGCCGATCGCGAGACCGCCCAGCATGGCGCCAGGCAGCGAGCCGATGCCGCCGAGCACCGCCGCGGTGAACGCCTTGATGCCGGCGACGAAGCCCATGAAGAAATCCACCAGGCCGTAATAGAGCAGGTACATCAGGCCCGCGACCGCGGCGAGTGCGGCGCCGATCACGAAGGTCATGGAGATGGTGCGGTCGACGTTGACGCCGAGCAGCGCCGCCATGGTCTGGTCCTGTTCGCAGGCCCGCATGTCGCGGCCGAGCCGAGTGCGCGACACCAGCCAGGTGAAGATCCCAAGCAGCACGATGGTGGTGAGAACCACCATGATCTGGATGTTGGAGAGCTGGATCACAAAACCGTCCGCGCTTTCGTGCAGCGTATAGCCGCCCGTGATGAAGGGCGGGATCGGCTTGACGCGGGCGCCCTGCGCGACCTGCGAGTAATTGGTCAGCACGAAGGACATGCCGATCGCCGACAGCATCGGGGCGAGGCGGAAGGAATGGCGCAGGGGCCGGTAGGCGATGCGTTCGATGGTCCAGCCATAGAGCGCGGTGATCGCCATCGACACCAGCAGCACCACCAGCAGGATCACCGGGATCGCGGTCAGGCCGAGCGAGATCAGGATCAGGAAGGTGATCAGGGCGATGAAGCCGCCGATCATGAAGACATCGCCATGGGCGAAATTGATCATGCCGACGATGCCGTAGACCATCGTATAGCCGATCGCGATCAGGCCGTAGATCGAGCCCAGAACGAGACCGTTGATGAGCTGCTGGGCGAAATAATCCATGGGCTGCCGTTACCACCTGACGCGGCTCAAAGGGAGCTCTTCGAGAGAGAGTTTCTGCGAGTTTCTTCTCGGGCCCCGGCAGCCCCTAAGCATTCTTCCCGTTTTGTAACAGGAGGGAACTGGCGGCTGCAACTGGCCATGCCTCGGCACAAAGGCTTGTACAGTGGTCATTTCGTTACGGACGTCATTTCGGTTCCGCAGGTGCGAGGAACCGGGTTCCGCAAAGCAACCAAACTGAATCCCGGCCGTTGTCTCTCCTCTGAGCTCCAACAAGGGAGTTCCCCCAAATGTCGAAGCAGCAAGATCAGAATCCGGGCCAGCAGACTCAGAACCCCGGCCAGAAACCCGGGCAGCAGCAGGGCGGCGGGCAGAAACCCGGACAGCAGCAGCAGGATCCGCAGCGCCAGGGCGAGAAGCCCGGCCAGCAACAGGGCGGCCAGCACGGTCAGGACAAGTAGTTTCGGAGCCCGGACGTGAAGAGGGCCCCGCCGGGAGGCGGGGCTTTTTCCTTGGGCGCGCCGCCCGGTGGGCCGGTTAAGGTAAACAAAGGGTTTAAATTGCCGCCATGGTCTGATGCGAGTTAGCTCCTCGGCAAAGCCTTTCCATGGAAGGCGCGCAGCGAGCGAAGCGGGAAGCGGCATGTTCAGGAATTGGCGGATCGGTTCGGTCAACGGCGCCCTGCTGGCGGCCTATTTCATCCCGGCCTGGACGCTCGTGGCCTTCAACATCATGGTGGCACCGGTGCACGGCCTCTACGAGCGGCCGAGTGTCGCGGTGGCGCTGTTCCTCAGCGACCATCTTCAGATGGCGGGGATGAGCACGGTGCGTGCCGCCTGGCTGCTGGCGCTGGGCCGGCTGACGGTGGTGGCGTTCTTTGCCATCTATCTCGCGCTTCTTTGCATTCCCCGCGTCCGCAAGAATGGCGGCACCGACGAGGCGCTCGGCATTGCGCTTGCGATCGGCAGCCTCATCTCGTTTACGAGCATGTTGATGGCCTCGAAGGTCGGCGAGATGGCCGCGCTCCGGCTGCATGCCACCGAGCTCCTGCTGCTGCTCGGCGCTGCCATCGTGGTGGTGATTGAACGGCCCGCGCCGGCGCCCAAGAACGTTCGGGAGGCCGTCGAGACCGCCGCGCCGCTAGCTCTTGAGCAGGCCGAGCTCCTGCACAATCGCTGAGGCTTCCTTGACGGCGTGGTTCGCCGCCGGCACGCCGCAATAGATTGCCTGCTGAAGCAGGATTTCCTTGATGTCGTCGGGGGTGAAGCCGCCCTCGGCGAGCGCCGCGCGCACATGCAGGCGGAATTCGTCCCATTGCCCCAGTGCGACCATGGTGCCGATCACGAGCACGCGCCGCGTGCGCTCGTCGAAATGCGGTCGCGTCCAGATCTCGCCCCAGGCATAGCGCGTGATCATGTCCTGGAAGTCGGTGTTGAAGGCATTGCGGCCCGCGATCGACTTGTCGACCCAGGCATTGCCCAGCACCTTCCGGCGCACATTCATGCCGGCATCGCGGCGCTTCTGGTCGTCCATGTTTTTTTCTCCGGCTAGCGCTGCGTCAGGAAACCCACCACCGCGTCGGTGAAGGCGTGCGGCTGCTCGACATTGGAAATGTGAGCGGCGTCGATGATGGTCATGCTGGCGCCGGGAATGTTGGAGCGGATCAATTCACCCGCCGAGATCGGCGTCGCCATGTCGTGGCGGCCGGCGATCACCAGCGTCGGGCTCTTGATCTTGGCGAGCATCTCGCGCTGATCGAGCGTCGACAGCGCCTCGCAGCAGGCGAGATAGCCCTCGACGGGGGAGGCGAGCAGCATCGACTTCATCTTCGCCGTGATCTGCGGCTCACGCTCGCGGAAATCCTGGGTCAGCCAGCCCGCGATCACGGCATCGGCCACCGCCGCGATGCCGCCCTTCTTCACGGCGTCGATGCGCTCCAGCCATTTGGTCGGCTCGGCGTAGTAGCAGGAGGTGTTGGCGAGGATGAGCTTGCCGAACCGCTCCGGCGCATTGGCCCCTAACCATTGCCCCACCATGCCGCCCATCGACAGGCCGCACCAATGCACCTTCTCGATGTTGAGGTCGTCGAGGATTGCCAGCACGTCGCGGCCGAAGCGCTCCATCGTATAGGGGGCAGGCGGAACGTTGGACTTGCCGTGGCCGCGGCGGTCGTAGCGGATGACGCGGAACACCTGCGTCAACGCCTTCATCTGCGGCTCCCACATCTGCAACGTGCAGCCCAGCGAGTTGGACAGCATCAAGGTCGGCCCGCCGTCGCGGCCCTCGACGGAGACGTTGATCAGGCAACCGTCGGCATCGATCATGGGCATGCTGGGCGTCTCCGTTCTGGAGCATGATCCGGAAAAGTGTGGAGCGGTTTTCCGAAAAAGATCATGCTCAAACAATTAATCGCGCTCGAGGCTGTCGAGCAGCCGGTCGATCAGGGCTTGGGAAGCCCCTTGATAGGCCATCGGCTCGAACAATGCCGCAATTTTTTCCGGCGAAAGATGCGCCGTGACCAGCGAATCGGCCGCGAGAACCTCGCGCAGATGCTTCTTCTCGGCGACCGCGCGCTTGCTCGCGGCCTCGATCAGATGATGCGCATCGCTCTTGCCGATCTTGTCGGCCAGCGCAAACGTAACGGCTTCCGCCATGATGAGCCCATGCGTCGCATCGAGATTGCTGCGCATGCGCGCGGCATCGACGTCGAGGCCCTCGGCGATGTCGAGGATGGCGGCGAGCGCGCCCGAGGTGACCAGCATCAATTGCGGCAACGTCGGCCATTCCGCGTGCCAGGGGCCGGCGCTGCGCTCATGGTCCTGCACCTGGGCTGCGAAGATCGTCGCGGCGAGCTGTGGCGCCATGGTTGCGCAGCCCAGCGCGCTCGCGGCCGCGACAGGGTTGCGCTTGTGCGGCATGGTCGAGGAGCCACCGCGGCCTTCGCCGGCGGGCTCGAACGCTTCGCCAACATCGGTCTGCATCATCAGCGAGACGTCGCGCGCGATCTTGCCGCAGCTTCCGGCGAGAATCGCAAAGCATGATGCGGCTTCCGCGATCCGGTCGCGATGGGTGTGCCAGGGCGCTTCCGGCAGCGGCAGGTTGAGCTCCTGCGCCAATCGCTCTGCAACGACGAGCCCCTTGTCGCCGAGGGCCGCGAGCGTGCCGGCGGCACCGCCGAATTGCAGCGCAAGGCCCTCGCGGGAGAGCCGCCGCAGGCGGCAGCGGGCGCGGGCGAGGCTTGATGCGTATTCCGCGGCCTTGAGCCCGAACGGCATCGGCAGCGCGTGCTGGAGCCAGGTCCGCGCCACCATGGCGGTGTTGCGATGGCTCCGCGCAAGGGCGGCAAAGCCCTTGATGGCGCGGCTGAGATCGGCATCGAGCGCATCGATGCCGGCGCGAAGCGTGAGCATGGTCGCGGTGTCGATGACGTCCTGGCTCGTCGCGCCCCAATGGACGTAGCGCGCGGCCTCCGCATCGGCCTTGCCGACATTGGCAGTCAGCGCCTTGACCAGGGGAATCGCGAGATTGCCGGATCGCGTCGCGGCCTCGCCCAGAGCGGCCATGTCAAAGGTATCGGCCCTGCACGCAGCTTCGATCGGGCCCACCGCGGATGCGGGAATCACATCCGTGGCGGCCTCGGCGCGTGCCAGGGCTGCCTCGAAATCGAGCATGTTCTGGAGGGTCGACCGGTCGTCGCAGACCGCGCGCATGGCTGGGCTCGACAGCATCGGCGCGAGCAGGGGGGAGAGGGCTGTGCTCATGTTGCGCGGGACCTAATCACCATGCCCCGGCTCTGCCAATCCCAAACCATCAGCGCACAGCTTTTTGCAGTTGCGAATATGCATTGCACGTGGCCGGGGGCCGCTCTTTCCTTTGCCGCCTCCGTGCGTTACTTGAGCAGCGTATAGCGAAGCATCCGGGAGGTACCCCATGGCCATGACGATGAACGGCGAAGTCCAGCTTGCGGCGCCGCGCGAGGCCGTGTGGGAGAAGCTCAACAATCCCGAGGTGCTGAAGGCCTGCATCCCCGGCTGCGAGGAGCTGGAGAAGACCGACGACGGCGGCTTTCGCGCGACGGCGAAAATGAAGGTCGGGCCGGTGTCGGCGCGCTTCAAGGGCAAGGTCACACTCTCCGATCTCGACCCGCCGAACGGCTACAAGATCTCCGGCGAAGGCGAGGGCGGGGTGGCCGGCTTCGCCAAGGGCGGCGCTGTGGTCAAGCTCGCGGAGAAGGACGGCGGTACGCTGCTCTCCTACGAGGTCGAGGCGCAGATCGGCGGCAAGTTGGCGCAGCTCGGCCAGCGCCTCATCAACGGCGCCGCCAAGAAACTGGCCGACGAATTTTTCGCGAACTTCGCCAAAGCGGTACAGGGCTGAAGGCTATCGCCTTTCGGCATGGCGCCTTGCATCCGGGGCGATGTTGCCCCCGGGCATAATGGCCCATATGATGGGTTGGAATAATTATAAGAACCGCTTCGACGGGACCCGTCGGGGCGCTGATAGAGAGTGCTTATGGCAAAAATCTCCCTCATCGTGAACGGCAATCCTGTCACGGCCAACGTCGATCCCCGCACCCTTCTGGTGCAGTTCCTGCGCGAGAATCTGCGCCTGACCGGCACCCATGTCGGCTGCGACACCTCGCAGTGCGGCGCCTGCGTCGTGCATCTCGACGGCAAGGCCGTGAAGTCCTGCACCACGCTGGCCGTGATGGCCGACGGCCACGAGGTCAAGACGATCGAGGGACTGGCCGCCGACGGCGCTCCGCTGCATCCGATGCAGGAGGCCTTCCGCGAGCACCATGGCCTGCAGTGCGGCTTCTGCACGCCGGGCATGATCATGACGGCGATCGACATCGTCCATCGCAAGGGCCACGAGCTCGACGACCCCACCATCCGCGAGGAGCTGGAAGGCAATCTCTGCCGTTGCACCGGCTACCAGAACATCGTCGCTTCGATCTCCGCCGGCGCCAAGGCGATGGCGAAATCCGATCTCGCCTAACCGCGCGCGCATTCTGCGATCAGGACATTCAGATGTACGAATTCAAATACCATCGCCCTGGGACCGTTCGCCAGGCGRCCAACCTCCTGGTGAAGAACGAAGACGCCAAGGTGATCGCCGGCGGCCACACGCTGATTCCTGTCATGAAGCAGCGTCTCGCCAGCCCCCCGCATCTGGTCGACCTCTCCCATATCGAGGGGCTCAACACGATCGAGATGAAGGGCCGCGCGCTCGTGATCGGCGCCACCGCCAGGCATGCCGAGGTCGCAAGCTCTGCGATCGTCGGTGAGGCGATCCCGGCGCTGGCCAATCTTGCCAGCCAGATCGGCGACCCCGCCGTGCGCCACAAGGGCACGATCGGCGGCTCTCTCGCCAACAACGATCCGACCGCGGACTATCCGGCCGCGGTGCTCGCGCTCGGCGCTACCATCGTCACCAACAAGCGCCGCCTCAAGGCGGAAGAGTATTTCCAGGGCCTGTTCACGACGGCGCTCGAMGCC
This sequence comes from Bradyrhizobium sp. 2TAF36, assembly GCF_052114925.1. Classification (NCBI taxonomy): domain Bacteria; kingdom Pseudomonadati; phylum Pseudomonadota; class Alphaproteobacteria; order Hyphomicrobiales; family Nitrobacteraceae; genus Bradyrhizobium; species Bradyrhizobium sp. 2TAF36. The sequence continues at coordinate 66,630 of NZ_JBFRFR010000060.1, forward strand.
GACGAGATCATCACCAAGGTGATGTTCCCGCTGCCGAAGAAGGCGGCCTACATCAAGTTCCGCAACCAGGCTTCGCGCTATGCGCTGGTCGGCGTGTTCGTGGCGCGGCGTCCATCGGACGTGCGCGTTGCCGTCACCGGTGCCGGCTCCGAAGGCGTGTTCCGCGTCACCGCGTTCGAGGAAGCCCTGAAGAAGCGCTTCGCCGCGAAGGCGCTCGACGGCATCGAGGTGCCGGCGGAAGGCCTCAACAGCGACATCCACGGCAGCGCCGAATACCGCGCGCATCTCATCGGGGTGCTGACGCGGCGTGCCCTCGATGCCGCCAACGCCAAGGAGTGAGTGAACCTCACGCCTCGGCCCAAACTTGTCCCCGGTGAGGGCGTAGCGAGACTGGCTTTTTCATGACTCTCACGGCCCTGCCGGCATCGGTCGATGCGATGCTCGAACTCTTGACTTCGCGCGGTTATCTCGCGGAGCGATCGCTGGCGACGGTGACCTATTTGTCGCTGCGCATGGGCCGGCCGCTGTTCCTGGAGGGCGAAGCCGGCGTCGGCAAGACCGAGATCGCCAAGGTGCTGTCGGCGGCGCTGGGGCGGAAGCTGATCCGCCTGCAGTGCTACGAGGGCCTCGACGTCTCGTCCGCCGTCTACGAGTGGAACAGCGCCGCACAGATGATTGCGATCCGGATGGCGGAAGCCGCCGGCGACACTGATCGCGATCAGCTCTCGTCCGACATCTTCGCCGACCGCTACATGATCAAGCGGCCGTTGCTTCAGGCACTGGAGCCTGACGTCGCCGGGCCGCCGGTGTTGCTGATCGACGAGCTCGACCGCGCCGACGAGGCGTTCGAGGCGTACCTGCTCGAAATCCTCAGCGACTTCCAGGTGACCATCCCCGAGTTCGGCACCGTGAAGGCGCCGCATCCGCCGATCGTCATCATCACCTCCAACCGCACGCGCGAGATCCATGACGCGCTGAAGCGGCGCTGTCTCTATCACTGGGTCGACTATCCCGAAGCCGAGCGCGAGCTCGCGATCGTCAAGACGCGCGTGCCCGGCATCTCTGCCAAGCTCTCGCAGCAGGTCGTGCGTTTCGTCCAGGCGCTGCGCAACCAGGATTTCTACAAGTCGCCTGGCGTCGCCGAGACCATCGACTGGGCCACAGCGCTGTCGGAGCTCGATGCCCGCTCGCTGACCCCGCAAGTGGTCGGCGACACGCTGGGCGCGCTGCTCAAGTACCAGGACGACATCACCCGGATGCAGGGCGACACCCTGCAAAAGGTGCTGAAGGAAGCGACGAGCGAGAATTGATCTTGCGTCACTAGTACTCCCGTCATTCCGGGGCGACGCGCAGCGTCGAGCCCGGAATCCATAACCACGATCGGGAGTATGGATTCCGGGCTCGCGCCAAGTGGCGCGCCCCGGAATGACGAGGGGATGGATACGAGACCATGGCCATCAACCACCTTGCGCCCGACCAGACCGAGCAGTTCGCCGACAACATCGTCGGCTTCGCCCGCGCGTTGCGTGCAGCCAGCATGCCGGTCGGGCCGGGGGCCGTCATCGATGCCATGAGCGCGCTGCAGGTGATCGACATCGGCAACCGCGCTGACGTCTTCACCACGCTGGAAGCGATCTTCGTCAAGCGCCACGAGCATGCGCTGATCTTCAGGCAGGCCTTCAACCTGTTCTTCCGCGCCTCGGAAGAATGGAAGCACATGCTGGATTCGGTGCCGTTGCCGGAGCAGGCCAAAAAGAAACCGCAGGCCGGCTCCCGCCGCGTGCAGGAGGCGATGTCGCAGCCGCGGATGACGGAGACGCCGCAGCACCAGGAGCAGGATTTGCGCCTGTCGGTCTCCGACAAGGAGATCCTTCAGAAGAAGGATTTTGCCCAGATGAGCGCGGCTGAGATCACCGAAGCGCTCCGCGCCGTCGAGCGGATGCGGTTGCCGCAGGCCGAGCTTCTGACGCGCCGGCACCGGCCCGATCCCCGCGGGCTTCGTCTCGATTTGCGCCGCACGCTGCGCGCGTCCTTGCGCACCGGCGGCGACATCATCGACATCCATCGCCTCGGGCGCATCGAAAAGCCGGCGCCGATCGTCGCGCTGCTCGATATCTCGGGCTCGATGAGCGAGTACACCCGCCTGTTCCTGCACTTTCTCCACGCCATCGGCGACGCCCGCAAGCGCGTCTCGGTGTTCCTGTTCGGCACGCGGCTGACTAACGTCACCCGTGCGCTGCGCCAGCGCGACCCCGATGAGGCGCTGGCGAGCTGCTCGGCCTCGGTCGAGGACTGGGCCGGCGGCACCCGGATTTCGGCCTCGCTGCACAACTTCAACAAATTGTGGGCGCGGCGGGTGCTGAGCCAGGGCGCCATCGTGCTGCTGATCTCCGACGGGCTGGAGCGGGAGGCCGATTCCAGGCTCGCCTTCGAGATGGACCGGCTGCACCGGTCCTGCCGCCGGCTGATCTGGCTCAACCCGCTTCTGCGGTTCGGCGGCTTCGAGGCCAAGGCCCAGGGCATCAAAATGATGCTCCCGCACGTTGACGAATTCCGCCCGGTACATAATTTGAGTTCGATCCAGGAGCTGATCACGACGCTCTCCCGGCCGCTGCCGCCGCATCACCGCAGCCTGATCCGTTCCGCAGCTTGAGAGGTTAAGCC
>NZ_JBFRFR010000061.1:0-58796 GCF_052114925.1 Bradyrhizobium sp. 2TAF36
ATCAACGCTGTTCTCGCCGCCGCCGGCTATAACTTCGGTCTGCTGCTGCGATGGCTCGCAGAGCTCTTGCGTGTCATCATCCGAGCCTTCTTCGAGACCGTCCCGGCTCGAAACACCGCTTGAGCCGGGCGCCGCCGCCAGTTCTTCACTAACGACTGGATGGCCTGGACAAGCCCGGCCATGACGCCGTGCCGCGCGCGGGGACAGGTGAAGATGCAGGGTTACTGCTTCTGCAGCTTGGTCAGCGTGCCCGTACCGTTATTGTCGGTCGCCGAGTACGTCACCCTGTCGCCGGCATGGACGGCATCCAGCATTGCGGCGTCCTTGGCCTTGTACTCCTGAAGCGTGCCGGCGCCGCCTGCGCTGCCGCCGACCGTGCCCTTCTGTGTCTGCTGGATCGAGATCGTGCTGTTGAGCCGGTCGATTCTGGTGACCATCCCGGTCATGTCGTCAGCAAAAGCAGGGGACGCAAGCGTGCTGATGGCTGCAGCGCATGCGAAGATGAATTTTGTTGTTCCCATCGAGGCCTCCCGACGTCTTGGAGTTCACGTCGACAAGCCATCCTAGAGCGATTTGGTTCCGGCTGATAGCGCGGCAAAGGGTAACGATGGCGCTGATATCGCGGGAACTTTCCGAAAGTCGTCGTCAGCGAGGCTGACGCTATTCCATCTCCTGCTGGATCACGCGTCCGAGAGCGAACAGGCGCTGGTCAATCGCGGTCGGAACCTCACAGACGAACCGCACCACCTTGTGGCGATCTTCGAAAATGCGGGTTTCCCAGATCAACTGGTTGCTGAGCGCATCGACCTTTGCGTCGTCGCGTGGTGTCGCGCTCTGGAGCGCCTGGAGCTGGATCGACTCCTCGCGGATCTTGTCGGCCGCCTCGCGCTGTTTGCGGCTGACGCGTTCGAGCCCGTTCATGACCTGCGAGCGCTGGGCGTTGAGCGTGTCGAACAAGCCGGCGAACAACAGCTTGGCGTTCGCCGTCTTGTCAGCGGCGGAGCCGGCCAAAAACTCCTTCACCGACTTCTCGGCCTCGTCCATCGGCGTCTTCCGCGCCGACAGTTTTGAGACCAGCGCGGTGACCTTTGCGTCGTCCTTCCATTTGGTCTCGGCGTCGTCGAGTGCGGGACCGGCCCAGACGGCGGCGAGCGAGATGTCCGGCACCTTGGCCTGCGTGCAAGGCCAGTTGGGATAGCGTGGATCGGCGGCGCACGCAGCCGTACTCGCAACGGCGAGCGCAAAAGCGGCCATGGCCAGAACCTTCATCCTTCGCCTCCCGCAGGGCCCCGTCGCGCCAGCCCGCGCGAGGGATCATAGGCCAGAATCGCGCCGATCATGAAGACGATTGTGCAGGCCGCCACCACCGCCAGCGAGATCCAGTTGATTTGCCCATAGAATGCAAAGCGTATCAGCTCGACCGCATGGGTGAACGGGTTGGCCTGGCAGAGATAGTAGAGATAGGGGCTGCCCTCCTGCACCCGCCAGAGCGGGTAGAGCGCGGAGGAGGCGAAGAACATCGGAAAGATCACGAAGTTCATTACGCCGGCGAAGCTTTCAAGCTGCTTGATGCCCGAGGAGATCAGCATGCCGAGCGAGCCCAGCATCAGCCCCGACAGGATCAGCGCCGGCAGCACCGTGAGATAACCGATGGGGGGAGGCGTGATGTCCCAGAACCAGGCGATCAGCAGGAACGCATAGACCTGGAGCAGCGACACCGCGGTGCCCGCCAGCAGCTTGCAGAACAAGAGGAACCCACGCGGCAGCGGGCTCACCAGCAGCGTCCGCATATTGCCCATCTCGCGGTCATAGACCATCGAGAGCGAGGACTGCATGCCGTTGAAGAGCTGGATCATCGCCATCAGCCCGGGCGCGATATAGACCTCGTAGAGGATGTAGGTCTCGTAAGGCGGGATGATCGAGATGCCGAGCACCTGGCGGAAGCCGGCGGCGAAGATGAACAGCCATACCAGCGGCCGCACCAGCGCCGAGACGAAGCGCTCGCGCTGATGCAGGAAACGCAGGCCCTCGCGCCAGACGATGCCGGTGAGGCAGGTCATGTATTCCGCGGTCGAGAAACCGCGCGGTGTATCCCGCGTCGTGATGCTGCTCATGCGCCGCCTCCCGGCATCGTCTGCGCACCGGTCAGGCGCATGAAGGCGGTGTTGACGTCCTGTGCGCCGGCATCCGTGATGACGCGGCTCATCGGCCCCTGCGCCAGCACCTTGCCCTGGTGCAGCACCACGAGGTCGTCACCGGCCATGATCTCGTCGAACAGATGCGTGGCCCAGAGCACGCCGATGCCTTGCTCGGTGACGAGCTGGCGGACATGGCTGATGATGTCGGCGCGCGCCTTGACGTCGAGGCCGACGGTCGGCTCGTCCAGCAACAGCAGCCGCGGCCGGTGCAGCAGGGCGCGGGCAATCTCCAGCCGCCGCATCTGGCCGCCCGAGAGATCGCGCACCTTGCTGCCGGCACGCTCTTCGAGCCCGATGCGGCCGAGCAGCTCGCCGCTGCGCGCGGCCGCTTCGCGCCGGCTGATGCCGTGGAGTGCGGCGTGATAGAGCAGGTTCTGCGTCAGCGACAGGTCGAGATCGAGCGTGCGCGGCTGGAACACGACGCCGAGCAGCCGCAGCGCCTCGCCGGGGCTCTTGCTGATGTCGTGGCCGAAGATGCCGACGCGGCCGCTCTGGATGCCGAACAGGCGTGTGATCAGCGAGAACAGTGTGCTCTTGCCCGCGCCGTTGAGCCCGAGCAGCGCAGTGAAGCTCGCCGGCTGCACATTAAATGACACGTCCATCAGTGCCCGGCGCGGCCCGTAGGAATGGCTGACGCCGTCGATCGACAGCGCCGGCACCGCGGCCGATTCCAGCCTCGGCATCTCCTGTGGCTCGGCGATGGGAGCAGGGCTGGTCATGGCGAGATCGTAATGCCCCAGGGCAGTTCGCCCACCTGAATGGTCTTGATCACCTTTTGCGCGGCGACGTCGATGACCGAGACGTCGTTCGACACGCCGTTGGTGGTGAGCAGGTATTTCTCGTCCGGCGTGAACGCCATGTGCCAGACGCGCTGCCCCACCAGCAAATATTTCGTCACCTTGCGCGAGGCGACGTCGACCACGGCGATGCGGTTGGCCGGGCCGAGCGCGACGAAGGCGGTCTTGTCGTCTTTGGTCATGCCGATGCCGACCGGCTGGATCGCCTCCTTCCGCAACCCTGGAATCTCGAATGTGACCTTGCCGGTCACCTCGTGCTTTTTGGGATCGATGATCGAGACCGTGCCGCCGATCTCCGAGGACACCCACAGCTCCGAACTGTCGTGCTTGAATTCGGCAAAGCGCGGCCGCGCGTCGACCAGCACGTTGGCGACGATCTGGCGCGACGAGGTGTCGATGAAATGCGCCATGTTGGTCGTCTCGGACGTGTTGATCAATGTCTTGCCGTCGGGGCTGATGGTCATGCCCTCGGGCTCGACGCCGACCTGGATGTCGCCGAGCCGCGCACGCTTCTCCAGATCGATCACGGTCACCGTGTTGTCGTTCTCGTTGGCGACATAGAGGATTTTTCCGGCCGCATCCTGCGCGAACAATTCCGGGTCGGGCCCGGAGGGCAGGCTGTCCACGATCGCTTGCGTCTTCGCATCGATCACCTGGATGGTGTCGTCGTCGCCGACCGCGACCATCACGAACTTGCCGTCGCGCGTGAAGTCGATGCCGCGCGGGCGCTGGCCGACCTTGATGGTCTTGGTCACGGTCCAGCTGTCGGTGTCGATCACCGAGACCGTGTTGCTCTTCTCGTTCGAGACATAGGCGATGAACGCATGCGCGGGCGCGGCCGCAAGCGCCAGTCCGGACAGCAATCCCACACGCCACATGCGCAACATTCGCGTCCTCATTTCAGCTTGCATTTGCTCTCCGGGCGGTCGTAGCCGAGCGTGTCGAGCTCGGAGACCTGGTGCAGAAATCCCTCCTGCGGCGATACCGACACCACCATGCGGCCGTCGACCAGCAGGATCGGCTGGCGCAGCTGCAGGTTCCAGTCGCGCAGGGTCAGTTTTGTGCCCTTGAAGGCAGCGACTGAAAAATCCGGCCCCTTGATGAAGTCGGTGACCTTCTTGACGTCGCCGGAATTTGTGCGTGAGGTGGCCTCGCCGATTATGCGCACGGCCGTCCAGGCCTGCATGTCGAGCGGGGTCATGCGCCGCGAGTTCAGCTTGATGAAGCGGTTCTGCATCTGGATCGCGCCCCACTGGTCCTGCGATGCGTCCCAGCTGCGCGGCACGAGGCCGGCCGAGCCCGCGACGGGGCGCGGATCCCAGGTGCGATAGGGCAGATAGGCGCCGAACACTTCGCTCTCGTCGGCGGCGACCAGCACGTCATAGGCCGGCAACTGTTGCGTGAACACCGGCATCTGGCGCTGGATCAGCGTCACGCCGCTATCGGTGCGGCGCGCGCCGCCCTTGTCCTCGAAGGTCTTCTCTTGCACGATCTTGGCGCCGAAGCGTGTGGCGGTACGCCGGAGCGCGTCTGCAAACAGCTTGTCCTCGTCATGCGAGCCGACCACGAGCACCCAGCGCTTCCACTGCTTCCACACCAAATATTGGCCGAGCGCATCGGCCAGCATCGCGCGCGTCGGGGCGGTGTGGATGACATTGGCGCGGCAATCGGCCTCGCGCAGGCGCTCGTCGATCGCGCCGGCGTTGAACAGCAGCGTGCCGCGCTCACGCAGGGCGTCCGAGACCTTCAACAGCGCGTCGGCCGGCAGGTCGGCGATGATGAAGCCGTTTTTCTCGGCGAGCGCAGCCGCAGCCTCAACCGGATCTTCGCCTTCCTTGATGCGGCGCTCCTCCAGCGTGAAACGCTGGTTGAGGAATTTTCCCGTGGTGTTGTTGTCCTCGATGGCGAGGCGCGCGCCAGCGACGCCGTCATTCTCCGCGGGCTGCTCGACCAGCGACAGCGTCGATCTGGTGCCGGCGACGCCGAGATAGCCGACGCCGATCTGGACCGGGTCGGCCGCGAGCGCGCTCGTCGCGGCAAGACCCAGGCCGATCAGGCCGACCAACCATCGGATCATGTTTCCTCCAGATGTTCTCCCTGGCTTGACCGCCGGTGGAGAATTGTCTCTGCTAAAGCATGACCGATTTGGCCCGGCTTGCAACCCCGCATTTCGTCCCCGCGCGCGCGAGGCCGGGAATCACGATCATGCGAGCGCTGATATGTTTCGCAGCTTTGCTGTTGACGGGTTCGGTCGCGTTGGCCGATCCGCCAAGGCTCGCGGTGTTCGATTTCGAGCTGATCGACACCAGCCTGCCCGGCGAGTTCTACGGCTCCAAGCCGGAAGAGGCGCGGCTCGAGCGCATCGGCGAGCAGCTGCGCAAGGAATTGACGGAGTCAGGAAGGTTCCAGCTGCTCGATATCGCGCCGGTCAGGGATGCCGCCCGTCACGCCAATCTTCAGGCCTGCGGCGGCTGCGACCTCAAGCTTGCCGGCCAGCTTGGCGCCGACCTCGAGATCACCGGCATGGTGCAGAAGGTCTCGAACCTGATCATCAATCTGAACATCTATTTGCGCGACGTGAAGACCGGCAACATGATCACCGTCGCCAGCGCCGACATGCGCGGCAACACGGACGAATCGTGGTCGCGTACGATGAGCTATCTGATCCGCAATCGATTGCTGGCGCCGAATTACGGGAAGCCGGAGTAGAGCGCTCTTCTTCGCCTCTCCCCGCGTGCGGGGAGAGGCCGGAATTTGCGGAAGCAAATTCCGGGTGAGGGGGAGTCTCCGCGAGTCCAATTCTCACCGTTGCTGCCGAAGCAGCCCCTCACCCCGACCCTCTCCCCGAAAGAACGGGGAGAGGGGGAGGAGAGAGCAAACCTCACCCCTTCAATCTTTCCGCATGCCAGTGCAGATGATCGCCCATGAAGGTCGAGATGAAATAATAGCTGTGGTCATATCCCGCCTGCCGCCGCAGCGTCAGCGGGATGCCCGCCTTGGTGCAGGCGGCCTCGAGCAGCTCGGGCCTGAGCTGTTCTTTCAGGAAATTGTCGGCCTCGCCGACGTCGACGAGGAAGCCGGAATATTTCGCGCCGTCCTCGATCAGCGCCACGGTGTCGTGGTTGCGCCAGGTCTCCTCGTTCGGTCCGAGATAGCCGGTCAGCGCCTTGATGCCCCAGGGGACAAGCGAGGGCGCCACGATCGGCGCGAATGCGCTGGCGGCGCGATAGCGGTGCGGATTGCGCAGCGCGACCGTCAGCGCGCCGTGGCCGCCCATCGAATGGCCCATCACCGATTGCCGCTTGGCGTCGACCGGAAAATTCTCCGCCACGAGCTTGGGCAGCTCGTCGGTGACATAGCTCCACATGCGATAGTTGCGCGCAAACGGCTGTTGCGTCGCGTCGACATAGAAGCCGGCGCCGAGGCCGAAATCATAGGCATTGTTGGCATCGCCCGGCACGTCGGGCCCGCGCGGGCTGGTGTCCGGCGCGACGAAGATCAGGCCCAGCTCGGCGCAGGCTTTGCGGAATTCGCCCTTCTCGGTGACGTTGGCATGGGTGCAGGTGAGGCCGGAGAGATACCAGACCACGGGAAGCTTTGCGCCGGCGGCATGTGGGGGAACATAGACCGAGAACACCATGTCGGTTCCGGTCGCCTGGCTGGCATGGCGGTACACGCCCTGCACGCCGCCATAGGAAGTGTTGGTCGAGACAGTCTGGATCGTCATGCCGTTATGCTCCGTGGCATCTAACCACATCAAGATTGCAACGCTTGTGTGACCGAATTCCTGGCGGTGTGTGGTCAGGCGACGCCGCTGTCGATCGCCAGCCGCACCAGCTCGACCGAGGTCTTCACGCCGAGCTTCTGTCGCATGATCGAGGAGGTGTTGGCGACAGTCTTGTAGGACGACTGCACCAGCCACGCGATCTCGGACAGGCTCTTTCCGGCGCTGAGCAGCCGCAGGATTTCCATCTCGCGCGCGTTCAGCTTCGACAGCGGGCTTTGCGCCAGCGTCGGTCCTGCAAACGCGATGCTGCGCGCGATCGCGGTCGGCAGATAGGTGCCGCCGCCCCCGACGGCGCGGATCGCCTCGACGAGGTCGTCGGGGTCGCCGGTCTTGGAGACGTAGCCCTTGGCCCCGCACTCGATCGCGCGCGCGGCGAATGCAGGGTCGTCGTTCATGCTGAACATGATGATGCGGGCCTCGGGCGCACGTTCGAGGATGCGGCGCGCGAGCTCGAAGCCGGAGACGGTCGGCAGGTTGATGTCGATGATGCAGAGGTCGGGGCGCTCGACAATGAAGACGCATTCGCCGTCCTCGGCATCGGCGGCCTCCAAAATCTCGATCTCGCCCTCGTCGGCCAGCACGGCACGGCAGCCGGAGGCGACAATGGGATGATCGTCGACGATCAGAATGCGCATAGGCGTTCCCCGTGACAGCCTCGGCCTGCTTTTCCGCCGCATGATCCGACAAGAACGCTGCGCGCGTCTCATGTCGCCTCATGCAACCCGGCCGGGATTGCTGTACGCTTTCGATTAGATATCGGGCGCTTCGCCTCTGTCAACGTCATCGGACAGGCGCGGGCCAACCTTCGCGAGGCACGGGCGGCACCAATGTGGCAAAATCTATCGTTGCGCGCGCGCATCAACCTTCTGCTGGCGCTGCTGCTGGCGCTGGGGCTTGCCGTCAATATCGGCCGCCAGGTCGCGGAAGCCGGGCCGCGCGTGCAGGCCGAGGACCAGAGCGTGATCCGGCTTGCGCGCGAATTCATCGAGATGATCGTTGCGGATCTGAACGAGGCGCCCGATCCGGATGCCAGGCTGAACCAGATCGCGCGCGATCTGAGCCGCCTGCGCCATGTCAGCATCGCGCTTCAGGACGCCGGCGGTAACCCGCTGACGCCGCCCCGGCCTGCCGACGACGACGCGCGCGGACCGCCGGCCTGGTTCGTCGGCCTGGTTCATCCCGAGCAGACCACGGTGAGCGTGCCGGTCTCGGTCCATGGCAAGCCGGGCTCGCTGGTGATCACCGCGCATCCCGATGACGAGATCGCCGAGATCTGGGACGCCATCGTGACCCAGCTCGAGGTCGGCTCGGTGATCGCGCTCGCGCTGTTCCTGGTGATGATGACGGTGGTCGGCCGCGCGCTCGCGCCGCTGCAGTCGTTGGCGCAGACGATGACCGCGATCGAGGGCGGGCATTATGACGCGCGCGCCACGCCGGGCGGTGCGCCCGAGCTGGCCGCGATCTGCGGCAAGCTCAATCATCTCGCGGCGGCGCTCGGCGAGGCGGTGGAGGAAAAGCGGCTCCTGGCCGAGCGTGCGGTGTCGCTCCAGGACGTCGAGCGCAAGGAGATCGCGCGCGAGCTGCACGACGAATTCGGGCCGTATCTGTTCTCGCTGCGCGCGCATGCGAGCGCGCTGGCGAAGCTCGCGGACGGGCGCGCGCCGAATGCCGACTCGGTCCGAAAGCACGGCAGCGCCTTGCTGGAACAGATCAACCAGCTCCAGCAGTTCACCCGCCGGGTGCTGGAGCGGCTCCGGCCCGTTGGCCTTGCCGAGCTCGGCCTGCGCCAGGCGCTGGAATCGCTCTCGCGGCTGTGGCGGGAGTCGCATCCCGACGTCGCGATCGAAACCGTGATCTCCGCCACGCTCGGGGTCACCGGCGAGACGGCCGACCTCACCATCTACCGCATCGTGCAGGAGGCGCTCACCAACGTGTTCCGCCACGCCGGCGCGACGTCGGTCAATGTCGTGATCGAGCCCGTCGAGCAGGCCGGCGGCCGCGGCTATGCGCGCGTGCGGGTCAGCGACAACGGCCGCGGCATGGAGCCGGGCCAGAAGCTCGGCTTCGGCCTCGTCGGCATGCGCGAGCGCATTCTGGCGCTGGGTGGCACGCTCAACGTCGTCTCCGGCGACGGCGGCTTGACCGTGGAGGCGCTGGTTCCGACGGCGGCGTCCTGATTGCATCGGGAAAAATTCCCGATTTGGTCGGGAAGGCGGGTGCGGATAGTGCCAGACCTTTTGTGGCTGGCGGACTCACTGCCGCCGAATACACTCATCTCAACCAAACGGCGAAAATCAAAACAGCCGGTGGTCACGGATGGGAAGGCAGGGATGGGCAAGCCTCTTTGGTTCAAGCGTCGTTTGTTGATGGCCTCGGTGTCGACGGGGCTGGTGTCGGGCTTGGTCCTTGCAGGCCCCGCCGCAGCCGCGCAGGACGAGGAAACCAACGTCCAGAATCTGCCGGCGGTCGAGATCACGGCACCACCGCCGTCGGCCGTGAGGCGTAGTGCGCCGACGCGGCCGGTCGCACGGGTAGGGGCGCCGGCGTCCGCCAGCCCCAGGACGCGCCTTTACGTCTACCCGACTTCGCCAGGCACCGGCCGAGGTCTCGACGTCGACAAGGTGCCGTCCGCGATCAATGCGGTTGATGCCAGCCAGATCAGGCGTACCGCCTCCCCGGATATCGCCGTTGCCCTGCAGCAGTACGTGCCTGGTCTCAGCATCAATGAAGTGACCGGCAATCCATTCCAGCCCGATGTGCAGTTTCGCGGCTTCGTCGCTTCACCTCTGGCCGGCACGCCGCAGGGCCTCGCCGTCTACCAGAACGGCGTACGCATCAACGAGGCGTTTTCCGACACTGTTAATTGGGATCTGATCCCGACGGCTGCGATCCGATCGGCAGTGGTCGTAACTAACAATCCGGCATACGGCCTTAACGCGCTCGGCGGCGCCATCGATCTGCAGATGAAGAACGGCTTCAACTATCAAGGGGCCGAGATCGATATCATGGGCGGCTCATTCGGCCGCATCCAGGGCTCTGCACAATGGGGCAAGAAGGTCGACAATAACTGGGCAGTCTACGGAGCGCTCGAAGGCATTCACGACAATGGTTTCCGCAATTTCTCGCAATCGGATGTCCGGCGCTTCTATGGCGATGTCGGGTATCGCTTCGAAGGCAACGAGTTTCACCTCAATGGCGGCGTCGCCAACAATTCCCTGGCAGGACCCAGCACTGTTCCGGCCGAATTGCTCCAGCAATATTGGGGGGCGACCTACACAACGCCGCAAACCATCTCCAACAAGGTCGGCTATCTCAACCTGACCGGCAAGGTGGAGGCGACGCCGACCTGGACCTTTGAGGGCACGGCGCATGTGCGGAGCTTCAAACAGAGCACCGTGGACGGAAACCCGACCGACGCCCAGGCATGTGCCGATCCAACGCTCCTGTGCTTTGGCAATGATACGGTCCCGGCTTTTGGCCTGAATGGCGTTCAGCTCGCCAATACCTTTGCGCCAGACGCCATCCTCAGCGAGATCGATCGCACCAGCACGAAATCGACCACATTTGGCGTGTCCGGTCAGGCAACCAACAGCGACCAGTTGTTCGGTCATGAGAACCGCTTCGTAGTTGGCGCGAGCTATGATGTCAGCAGCACGCGCTTCACCGGCAGCGCTGAATTAGGAACCATAGGCACGAACTATGTCGTCACGGGCAGCGGCATATTCCTGGGCGCCTCCGGTGACCCGACATCGGTTGGTCCCGTGTTGCTTCGCACCGTCAACCAATATCACGGGCTCTATACGCTCGACACGTTCAACGTGGACGATCGCTTTGCGGTGACGGCAGGCGGGCGATTCAATGCGGCCCGTGTCACGCTGATGGACCAGCTCGGCACCGCCCTCAATGGCGATCATACCTATGATCGGTTCAATCCGATCATCGGCGGCACCTACAAGATCACCTCTGAAGTGACTGCCTATGCGGGCTATTCCGAGGCCAACCGGGTGCCCACGCCACTCGAGCTCGGCTGCGCCGATCCGGCGAGGCCATGCATCATCGGGCAGTTCCTGATCGCTGACCCCTCACTGCAGCAAGTCGTATCCAAGACCTTCGAAGCGGGCTTCCGCGGCACCAAGGAATTGAACATCGGCTCGCTCGGCTGGAAAATCGGTGCCTACCGTGCCACCAACTATGACGACATCCTCGCGACCCCAATTCCGGGCCTGACTGGCTTCGGCTTTTTCCAGAACGTCGGCCGGACGCGCAGGCAGGGTATCGAAGCCGAGGTGAGCCTGAAGTCGAATGTGCTTCAGTTCCAGGCGAGCTATGCGTTCCTGGACGCGCGCTTCCTCGACGCGCTGACGCTTGGATCAGAGAGCCCGTTCGCCGACGCCGGCAACATCCAGGTCTTGCCGGGCAATCACATTCCGCGCCTCCCTAGCCACCTTATTAAGGCAAGCATCGAATATGCGGTTACCGATGTCTGGAAGGTCGGGGGTGACGCGCTCTTTGTCTCAAGCCAGTATTTCGTCGGCGACGAGTCCAACCAGTTTCCGAAGCTGCCGTCCTACGCCGTGTTCAATCTCCACACCTCTTACCAGATCACAAAGAACCTGCAGATTTACGGTCGCGTCGCCAACATCTTCGACAACCGCTACTCGACCCTTGGCACCTTCTTCGATAGGGAGGCCTTGCCCAACTTCACCAATGGCGGTGCGGAATTCACCGACCCGCGCTCGCTGAGCCCGGCAAGGCCCCGTGCGTTCTATGCGGGCATGCGGATGACGTTCTGAGTTCGACACGCAAGGCCGGCCGCCTCCGGAGGGCGAAAGACATCGCCTTTACTCCGCCCAGCCTCGGGCGAGGATCGCCGCTTGCTGCAAGGAAATGCGCCGGACCAGCGGATCTGCATGGCGGTGTACCAGCTGCCAATCCGTGCTGTCCTTGCGATAGATCTCCGTGACGCGCAGCGACCAGTCCTGGGCAGGCAGGCCGCCGACCTCCGCGCGCTGGCGTTCGATCATGACGAGCGCAACGAGCCCGTTCGAGGCATAGGTCTGCAAGACCTCCAGTCCGGTTTCCCCGCTCCTGAAATATTGCGCCAGGTCAGCCAGCCGTTTTGGGCTGTTGTCGAATCCGAAGCTGGCAGGGCCACCGAAGGGCTGCATCAGCGTGAAATCCGGCGCAATGCGGACAAGCTGGGACCAACGGTTCATGTCTCCACGCATGAAGGCCGCATTCTTCTCCCCGGCGCGCTGGATGATGCTGGCTAGCGCGGCGTCCCCGGCGGTTGCATTGCATGGAAGCTGACCGGAAGCAGGAATTGCCGCCGCCGCCATCATCATCGAGCGCCTCGACATTCTGTGCGGCGAGTCCTGGTTGTCCGGCGAGCCATGGCCTTTGCTCACCCCTTTCGACCTTCTGATCATTTCGAGGCTCCTGATTGCACGATCTACGCATTCCATGGGGCCTTGATCTCGATGAATCCAGCGATATGATTTCAGCAACATGCTGAACCAAATTGATCTATCCAGGGTCGAACTGAATCTCCTTGTGGTCTTCCGCGTGGTCCTGGAAGAACGCCATGTCGCGCGCGCGGCCGCGCGACTGAACCTGACTCCGTCCGCTGTCAGCCATGCGCTTGGCCGGCTGCGCCTTGTTTTGAACGACCCGCTGTTCCTGCGAACTCCGAAGGGCGTCGTTCCAACGGAGCGGGCCCTGGAGCTCGACCACCCGATCGCTGAAATCATCGCGCGCGTCGAACAACTGGTTGGCTCGGCTAGACCATTCGACCCTGCAAAAAGCCATCGCCGGTTTACGATCGGCGCACCCGATGCTGTTCTCGCCTCGACAACGGGGCAGCTACTCGGTTCGATCGCGAGTAGGGCGCCCCACATCGACATCGGATTGATCCATGTGATGCCCGCGCCCCGCGGCGGCGCGATCGGCGAACCCTGGCACGAGTGCCTCGAGATGCTCGAAAGACGAGAGCTGGACGTCGCGATGCTGCCGCTGCCGGCGGTATCGCCGCGTTTCGAGGCGCGCAGGCTCTACGACGATGAATTCGTGCTGGCCATGCGCAAGGGACACGCCTTCGCCAGAGCTCCGACACCCGCGGCATTCTCGCAAGCGCAGCATCTGCTGGTGTCTCTCAGCRGCGAGCCGCGCGGCTTCGTCGATGAGATGTTGGCAAAGCGCGGTCTCAAGCGCCGCATTGCCTTGACTGTCCCGAACTTTATGATGGCGCTGGTCCAGCTTGCAGGGTCCGAACTGATCGCCGCATTGCCGCGGCGTCTGATGCAGCAGCACGCCGGGCATTTCGGATTGATGTTCGTCGAGCTGCCTTTCGCCCGTAAGCCGGATACGATCTGCGCCATCGCGACCAAGGCTGCGATGAAGGACGCCGGCGTTGCATGGCTGATGGAAGTTGTCTTCGCCTCGGTCGGAGCAGGTCGGAACCGCAATCGGTAGCGCGCGCGCTCAGTTGGGCGGCCCCCAAACGGTTTCCTCCGTCCAGCCCAGATCGGCAAACTCGGATGCCCTCAACGGCGCTTCGGCAGTTGAAAAGAACTCGTCGAGCTGCGGCGGCTTGATGCGCGTTCCCGACAACATCGCATGCGCCTGCCCACGGTGGTGAATTTGATGCTGAATGAGATGCATTAGCAGCCGGTCGCGTCGCTCTATCTGGACACTGGGATCTCGATTGATCCGCACGTCTTCGTTCAACGAGGCGGGTGTCAGGGCATCGCAGACGCCGATGAAGCGCCGGTCCATCGATGCTTGAGCTTCCAAGAGCCCTGCAAGAGCTGGAAATGGGATCGGATCCTCCCAGGCCTTCGGCCCAAGCCATCCGGCCTCGAGTGCATCGACGTAAAAGAGGTCAACGACATAAATATGGTTCAACGTCCGCTGTAGGCTCGGGAAGAAGCCCGTCCGCTCGACCTCAAATTCGCCTTGGCTCAGCTCGGCGCACGCGCGGAGCAACCGGTGGTTCGCCCAGGCATTATTGTAGGCGAAGGCGCGATAGCTTTGAACGATCGACATTGCAAACCCCGTACACCGACCTGCTTGGCGCCGCGTTCCTTTACCGATCAGAAACCATAGCAAATGATCTGAAAATTGTAACGAAACGACTTGGCTGTTTCCGGGTAGGTTTGCCGGAGGGCCCGTCCGATGACAGAGCACCAGTTGCGAGAGCGGGAATTCCAGATCGCGCGTTACAGGCTTCTGGAGCGCGAAGTCACCGATCCGCTTGCCGCGTGCCTGCTTCACAGCATCATCGAGGATCTGGAAGCCGAGTTGCGAAGGGACAGACCGGATTCGCACGGGCCGCGCGATTAACCGTTTCTTAGCGCTGATCATGCGGATTATTCGCGAGGGAATGTCAAGGGAGACTGCTCCCATGCTGAAGGACGGCACCTACGCGGCGTGGTACAAGACGCCACTGGACCAGGGTACCGGGATCGTCCATGTCGCAGACGGACAAATCTGGGGCTGCGACAGCCTGATGACCTATCACGGCTCCTGCAAGGTCGATGGAGATCGCTTCACCGCCACCGTGTCGACGAAGCGTCACACCGACGGACGTGCAACGGTCTTCGGCATCGACGACGAKCTCACGCTGGACATCGAGGGAAACTGCCCCGGCAAGGTCGCGACTTACACGGCGAAGGCAGCGCAGATGCCGGGAATGATCCTCCAGGGTACGCTCATTCTCACGGAACAGCAGCCGCCCGCGCGTGAGCGAACCGAGCAGGTACCCGCGTTCAATCCCGACAAGCTTCCGAAATTGCCCAAGCGCTCGCGCTGATCGAGCGAGCCGGGTCGCTCGGCGTGCTCGGTTCAATACAGCATCATGTCGGACAAGGCTTCGCGTTGCCAGCTTGCCAGGCTGGCGCGACGGCCGCAGCAGGACTCGCAATCACTCGGGACCGCGTTTGTGAACGGACGTATGCGTTCTTGCCATCGATGGTGGAGCGTCGGATCGTTCTATCGATGGTTTCGGACGATCGCTCCTGCATTCGCAGCGCGAAGCTGAAGATCATACCGCCCAACGGCAAGGACCGCGACTTCGTGGTGGATGGTCTGGGCTCGCGAGCCGTGATCAATTCGCTGTTGGCGTGCTTCGACGCGGCTCAGGGCGTGAAGGGCAAAAAGCAGGGCTGGGGGGGTAAATCCGGGGCGTTCTTCTGCATTTTTGCATCCGCAAGTCCCGGAACTCCCGCTTTTCAAGCAGCTTCCGACACGCCATTGTGCCGCCGCAACAATCGTCTCAAGGGGCAGTATCAATGTCGGACAAGGTCTCGCGTCGCCAGTTTGCCAAGCTGGCGGGATTGTCCGCAGCCGGAATCGCAAATCCGCTGGAGGCCGCCGAGGTTAAGCCGGCACCGGCGCCGCGAGGCATGGACGGCTTTCCGGCGGGCTTTGTCTGGGGCACGGCGACCTCGTCCTATCAGGTCGAGGGTGCGGTCGACGTCGACGGGCGGGGGGCTTCGATCTGGGACAAGTTCGTGCGCATCCCCGGCAAGATCGAGGACGGCACCACCGGCGATCGCGCCGTTGAGCATTATCAGCGCTACAAGGAGGACATCGCGCTCATCAAGGAGCTCGGCTGCAAGGCCTACCGCTTCTCGGTGGCATGGCCGCGGGTGTTTCCGGACGGCGACGGCAAGCCGAACCCGAAGGGGCTCGACTTCTACAATCGTCTCGTCGACGAACTCCTCAGGAACGGCATCGAGCCGTGGCTGACGCTGTATCACTGGGACCTGCCGCAATCGCTCCAGGATCGCTTCGGCGGCTGGCGCTCGACCGAGACGTGCAAGATCTTTGGCGACTATGCGGGCTATGTCGCCGAGCGCCTGACCGATCGCGTCAAGAACGTGTTCACGCTGAACGAGAGCGGACGTTTCGTCCAGTTCGGCTACGGCCTCGGCATCGACGCGCCCGGCGTGACGCTGCCGCAAGCGGAGGTCAACCAGGTTAGGCATAACAGCGCGCTCGCGCACGGGCTCGCGGTGCAGGCGGTGCGGGCGCACGGCCGCTCCGGCACCAGGGTCGGGCCGGCCGAGAATATCGACGTCTGCGTTCCCGCAATCGACACGCCCGAGCATGTCCGTGCGGCCGAGATCGCGCTGCGCGAGATGAACGCCGGCTATCTCAACGTCATCATGACCGGCCGGTATACCGACGCCTTCCTGAAATACGCGGGCGCCGATGCGCCGAAATACACCGACACCGAGCTGAAGATCATCTCCTCGCCGGTCGACTTCCTCGGTCTCAACATCTACGCGCCGCAGAACTATGTGGTGCCCTCCGACCAGGGCGCGGGCTTCATGCCGCTGCCGATCCCGAAATCGTTCCCGCACATGAACTCGAACTGGCTGCGCGTCGCGCCGGAGACGATCTACTGGGTGCCGAAGCTGGCCGCAAAGATCTGGAAGACGGATGCGATCTACATCAGCGAGAACGGCACCTCCGGCGACGACGTGGTGACGCCCGACGGCAAGATCTACGATACCGACCGCATCATGTACCTGCGCAACTATCTCGCGCAGCTCCAGCGCGCCACCGCCGAGGGCGTGCCGGTGCGCGGCTACTTCCTCTGGAGCCTGCTGGACAACTTTGAATGGGTGTTCGGGCTCAACAAGCGTTTCGGGCTCTATCACGTCAATTTCGATACGCAGGTGCGCACGCCAAAGCTCAGCGCGACCTTCTACCGCAACGTGATCGCGAAGAACGCAGCGGGGGCGTAGCGTTCTCTCCCTTTCCCGGATTTTCCGCCGCGCGTAAAATCCAACCTCTTCCCGCAGGCGGGACGGGGTGACGCAAGATCGCGCGGCCACGGCCGTTTAGCCTGACAAGCCAATCGCTTCACCGGTATCACCGCGCCCCATGCGGAACCCGCGCTTCTACTGTGCATGGGGTTGTTTTTCAGTTTTTTGCAAGGAGGCCGCGCGGCACCGCACGTTGACTCCACTCTTCCCCTTATTCAGAAACGACATCAACACCCATAAACAAGAGGACAACGCCAATGGCTGACGCGCTGATCATCGATGCCTGCCGGACCCCGCGGGGCGTCGGCAAGGCCGGCAAGGGAGCACTCTCGGGCATTCATCCGCAGCAGCTCGGCGCGACCGTGCTGCGCGCGCTCGCCGATCGCACCGGCATCGACACCGCCGACGTCGACGACATCGTCTGGGGCTGCAGCGCGCAGGTCGCGACCCAAAGCGGCGACCTCGGCCGCATGTCGGCGCTCGATGCCGGCTACGACGTGCGCGCCAGCGCGGTGACGCTGGACCGCTTCTGCGGAAGCGGCATCACCAGCGTCAACATGGCGGCGGCCTCGATCATGTCGGGCACCGAAGACCTCGTCATCGCCGGCGGCTGCGAGATGATGTCGATGGAAGGACGCCGCGGCGGCGGTCCGATGATGATGGACAGCGGCAATCTGCGCCTGCGTGCGCGGCATCCGCAGTCGCATCAGGGCGTCTGCGCCGACGCGATCGCGACGCTGGAAGGCATCACGCGGCAGGACGTCGACGCGCTCGGTCTCGAAAGCCAGAAGCGCGCAGCGCAGGCGATTGCCGGCGGCCACTTCAAGAAGAGCCTCGTGCCTGTTCATCGCGAGGACGGCAGCCTCGCGCTCGATCATGAAGAGTATCCGCGGCCGCAGACCACGATGGAAGGGCTGAGCGCATTGAAGCCCGCATTCCCCGCGATCGCCGACTATGCGCTCGACGACAAGGGCACGACCTATCGCGGCCTCATCCTGCAGAAATACCCGGACCTGAACATCGACTTCATGCATCACGCCGGCAATTCCTCCGGCGTCGTCGACGGTGCCGCCGCGATATTGCTCGCATCGCCCGCTTATGCCAGCGCGCACGGCCTGAAGCCGCGCGCTCGCGTCGTCGCGATGGCCAATATGGGGGACTCGCCGACCCTGATGCTGAACGCGCCGGTGCCGGCCACGCGCAAGGTGCTGGCGAAGGCGGGGCTCTCCATCGACGACATCGACCTGTTTGAAATCAACGAGGCCTTTGCGGTGGTGGCGGAAAAGTACATCCGCGACCTCAAGCTCGACCGCGCCAAGGTCAACGTCAATGGCGGCTCGATCGCACTCGGCCATCCCATCGGCGCCACCGGCTCGATCCTGATCGGCACCGTGCTCGACGAGCTCGAACGGCGCGACCTGAAGCGCGGTCTCGTCACCATGTGCGCCGCCGGCGGCATGGCTCCGGCCGTCATCATCGAGCGTATCTAGCGCGAGCGAAGCTCGTCGCGCCCCCGTAAGAACAGGGTGAGAGAGTAGCCGAGACGCCGCAACACGACGATCTAGCCTTATTTTTCAGGGTGAATCGCGACCGGCCTTTCACAAAGAGGCCGGTCGTCGCTTGTCGAAAGCAGCGAATCAGCTTTAGCAAGGCGGCGTGCGGGCCTTTGAAACAAGGCAAAAACCGCTGCCGGAGGCTCCTTCCGCTCTGGAAGCCGCTGAAAAGCAGGGTTTTTTGCCTCAGAGGGCCAAAAAAGCCCGTAAAATCGCGACAAAACTGTGCAGAAGGCTCTGGGCCTTCAACGGTTGGTCTAATATGCAACCGGCAACGAATCAGAGGAGACACGATGCCAACCCAAATGTCCAAATCGCAGCTGATCGAAAAGATTGCGACCGCCACCGAGCTTTCCAAGCGCGACGTCAAGAGCGTCATGGAGACGCTGACCGACGTCGGCCACAAGGAGCTCAAGAAGAACGGCCTGTTCCTGGTGCCGGGCTTCGCCAAGTTCGTGGTCATCAAGAAGCCCGCGACCAAGGCGCGCAAGGGTACCAACCCGTTCACGGGTGAAGAGATGATGTTCAAGGCCAAGCCGGCCCGGAAGATCGTCCGCGCCCGCCCGGTCAAGGCCGCCAAGGACGCGGTGGGCTAACAACGCAAAGGCCCCCTCGGCTAGGAGGGGGCCTTTTGTTTGGGGCTGCCGCGAGGGCTTGAGACGGAGGGCTCAACCCTTGCGGCGCTTCACCCGGACCGGAACGGGCTGAAGCCGCGGCCCTGGTGCCGCCAGCGCATCGCGAACCCGGTCGATAGCACGGTCGAGCAGCTGACGCAGCCGCTGCGTCTTCCGCGATCGCTTCGCCTTTTCCAGCAGTCTCTTCATCGCCTTCACTCCGCCGCTTCGACCTTGGCATCAGCCGGCTCGAGCGCTGCGGCGATGGCCTCGTCGACGCGCTCCAGCCAGATGAATTCGAGGTTGTCCCGCGCGCTCTTCGGGATGTCGTCGTAGTCCCGCTTGTTGCGTGCCGGCAGCATCACCCGCTTCAATCCGGCGGCGGCCGCAGCCACCACCTTCTCCTTGATGCCGCCGACCGGCAGCACCAGGCCGCGCAGCGAGATCTCGCCGGTCATCGCGGTGTCGCTGCGCACCGTGCGATTGGTGAGCAGGGACGTCAACGCCGTGAACATCGCAACGCCCGCGCTCGGTCCGTCCTTCGGGGTTGCGCCCGCCGGCACGTGAACGTGGATGTCGCTCTTCTCGAACACCGACGGATCGATGCCGAGCTGCGTGGCCTTGCTCTTCACCAGCGTCATCGCAGCCTGCACGCTCTCGCGCATGACGTCGCCGAGCTGGCCGGTCAGGATCATGCCGCCCCGGCCGGGCACGCGCGAGGCCTCGATGAACAGGATGTCACCGCCGACCGGCGTCCAGGCGAGCCCGGTGGCGACGCCCGGAATGCTGGTCCGCTGCGCGATCTCGCCCTCGAAGCGCGGCTGGCCGAGCACGATGGCGATGTCCTTCGGGCTCACCACGACCTTGGCAGCCGTGCCCTCGGCGATTTGCACCGCGGCATGGCGGAACACCTTGCCGATCTCGCGCTCGAGGTTGCGCACGCCGGCTTCGCGGGTGTAGCCCTTGACGACCAGCTTCAACGCCTCCGGCTCGATCTCGGCCTGCTCGGCCGTCAGGCCGTTGGCCTCGAGCTGACGACGCACCAGGTAGCGGCGCGCGATCTCCAGCTTCTCCTCCTCGGTGTAGCCGGCGAGGCTGATCAGCTCCATGCGATCCAGCAGCGGACCCGGAATCTGGTCCAGCATGTTGGCGGTCGCGATGAACACCACGCGTGACAGGTCGAACGGCACGGCCAGATAGTTGTCCCGGAACGTCCCGTTCTGCTCGGGGTCGAGCACCTCCAGCATGGCGGCCGAGGGATCGCCCTGCACACCACGGCCCATCTTGTCGATCTCGTCCAGCATCATGACGCAGTTCCGCGTGCCGGCCTTCTTGATGCCCTGGATGATGTTGCCGGGCAGCGCGCCGATATAGGTGCGCCGGTGACCGCGGATCTCGGCCTCGTCATGCACGCCGCCGAGGCTGACGCGCACGAAGGGGCGATCCATCGCGCGCGCGATGGACTGGCCGAGCGAGGTCTTGCCGACGCCGGGCGGGCCGACGAAGCACAGGATCGGCGCCTTGCCATGCGGAGCGAGCTTGCGCACCGCCAGATATTCGATGATCCGGCCCTTGATCTTCTCCAGGCCGAAATGGTCGGCATCGAGGATGCGGCGTGCCTCCTTGATGTCGATCGGCTTCTCCGCGGGCAGCGCCCAGGGCAGCTCGATCAGCCAGTCGAGATAAGTGCGGACCATGCCGGACTCACCGGCAGCCTCGGGCATGCGTTCGTAGCGGCGCAGCTCCTTCTTGGCGTGCGCCTCCGCTTCCGGCGGCATGTTGGCCTTGGCGATGGCAGCCGTCAGCTCAGCGACCTCGGCGGCCTTGCCGTCACCTTCGCCCAACTGGCGCTGAATGGTGGCCATCTGCTCGCGCAGGATCGCCTCGCGCTGACGCTCGTCGAAGGAAGCCTTGGTCTTCTGGCCGATCTCGTTGGAGATGCGCAGCACCTCCAGCCGCTCGGCCAGATGCTTCGACACCTTCTCGACGCGCAAAGCGAGGTCGATGGTCTCCAGCACCTCCTGTTTGTCCTGCGGCTTGATGTCCATGAACGAGGTCGCCAGGTCGGCCAGCGCGCCGGGCGCGGTGGTGCTCTGGAACATCGCGACCAGCTCGGGCGGCGCCTGCGGCAGCAGCTCGACCGCCTCGATGGCCTGGCGCTGCAGGTTCAGCGCGCGCGCCTCGATCTCGGGCGAGCTCGTGGTCGGCTCGGGGATCTGCTGGAAACGCGCGGCCAAGAACGGTGTTCCCGGCAGGAAGTCGAGGATGCGGGCGCGCTGCACGCCCTGGCAGACGATGTGATGCGTGCCGTCGGGCGCGGTGATGTAGCGCACGATGTTGGCGATGGTCGCGACCCGGTAGAGATCGTCAGGTCCGGGCTCCTCGATCTCGGGGCTGCGCTGCAGGACGATGCCGACCGGCCGCTGCTCGCGCAGCGCCTGCTGCGCGGCGGCGATGGACTTCGCCCGGCCGATCGCGATCGGCGCGATGGCGCCGGGAAACAGCACCATCTCGCGCACCGGGATGACGATCAGCGCGTCTTCGGGAATCTTCACGTCGGGATTATTTTGGGAATTGGCTTGTGCGGTATTCATCTGCTCGGTGGCCATGATCGACCTCAGGATTTGGCGAGGCGCAGCGCGACGCAGCCGTCCATCACGAAGCGGCTGATGGCGTAGCGGCCGACGGGAAGCGCGATGCGCCGCTCGAAGCGGCCCTGCGGCAGCTCGAGCCGGTGGATGCGGGCGTTGCGAAGCTCCGGCGGCAGCGTGCGCTGGCCGGAGATGACGAGCACGCCGTCGAGGATCCCCGTCTCGACATTGTCAGGGTTGACGCCGGGAAGCGCGACCAGGATCAAAAGCTCATGCTCGGTCTCGAGCACGTCGATCGGCGGCTCCCAGCAGGCTTCCTGGCGGCCGAACTGCTGCCGCAGCCGTTCGGCGCGGGTCAGCGAGTCCAGGGCTTCGGACAGCATCCAGTCGAGGGGATTTTTGGGTTGCATGGCAAAACTCGGGGAAGGCGCTGCGGTTGGAAAACGAGCATATGGGGACGGTTCCCCAAAATTCCAGCATCGCGCGTTTGGAGCATGCCTGGCCTCTCCAACCGGAAGAGGCCCTTGTCGTCGCACGCTTCGACGCCGCGGGGATATTCCGCGGCATCGAAGGCAACAGTAGGGCGCGTCGCGCCGATCAGGCCGCGGCGCGGTACTCCTCTTCCGCTTCGAGGTTGATGACCGAGGTCGCGAGCTCGGTCAGCGTGTGATCGGTCGCCTCTTCCTCGTCCAGCGTCTCCTGGAGCAGCCTTGCCGCGTCCGGCATGCCGAGCTCCTCGGCCCAGGTGCGCAGCGTGCCGTAGCGGGAGATCTCGTAGTGCTCGACGGCCTGAGCGGCCGCGAGCAGGCCGGCGTCGAGGGCAGGGGCGTTCTTGAAATCCTTCATGATCTCGGCGCCCTCGTCGGTGATGCCGTTGATCGCTTCGCAGGGCTTTCCGCGGGCCGGCTTGCCCAGCATCTTGAAGATCTGGTCGAGCCGTTTGACCTGGCCTTGCGTCTCGCGCAGATGCTTGTTGAAGGCGGCGGCAAGGTCCTTGGAATGCGCCGCCTTGGCCATCTTCGGCAGCGTCTTGATGATCTTGTTCTCGGCGTAATAGATGTCCTTCAGCGTCTCCAGGAACAGGTCGCTCAACATCTTCGGTGCCTGACGCGGACGGCGCGCCGCGGTCTTTTTCGCGTTCGCACGTTTCTTCGCTCGTTTAGCCATAAATCCTCCTCTTGAGGCGACACGGGAAGGGCGATGCCTTCCTCAATCCTCGCGCGACCAAGACTCTGCGAGGGCAAATGTTCCTCGCGAAGGCCTCCTCCAGCGGTTATGGATTGCGGCTGCACCTCGCGTGAGACCTACCCGCATGCTCGACTTCGCCCTGTCCGCCTTCGTGACGCTGCTGCTGGTGGTCGATCCCGTCGGCCTTGCGCCGGCCTTCCTGGCCGCGACCGGAGGCATGCCCGACAAGGTCAAGCGCACGATCGCGCTGCGCGCGCCGCTGATCGCGGCCTCGATCCTGGTGGTGATCTCGCTGGCCGGAAACTGGCTGTTGCGCCAACTCGGGATCGGCATCCCCGCCTTCCAGATCGCCGGTGGACTGCTGCTGTTCGGCGTGTCCTACCAGATGATCTTCGGCGACCGTCCGCATCGCGAGGCGCGCGAGGCCGACAAGGCGACCTCGGAGCACGCCTCCGACGTCGCGGTGTTTCCCTTGGCCATCCCGATGATGGCCGGTCCCGGCGCGATCGCGACCACGCTGCTGCTGACGGGCAATGCCGGCTACGGGGCCAAGCTCGCGATCATCATCGCGGTCGTCGTCTCCGTCTGCCTGCTCTGCATGCTGTGCTTCGTCTCCGCGAGCCTGATCGCGCGCACCCTCGGGCGCACCGGAAATGCCGTGCTCTCACGCGTGCTTGGCATGCTGCTCGCGGCCTATTCGGTGCAGTTCGTGATCAACGGAATTGCGGCCGTCCGGGCGAGCTTTTCGTAAACCTGCGACAATCTGCTAATATACTGATTTTACAACTGGTTTCTTGATGTAACGGTACAGCCGGCAAGGCAGCGGCCAATCCCGGCCGCTTTCTCTTGCGCTGCCACATTGCTTTGACGTACTCCCGGTCTAACAAACGCCCATCGCCAAAAAGTCGAGATGAAATCGGGATGTCGATGACAGCGGACGAGCTCGCAAAGCGACAGGCCATAATCGACGCGTGCCGCCGCATGAACGCGCTCGGCATCAACCAGGGCACCTCGGGCAATATCAGCGTCCGGCATGTGGACGGGCTCCTGGTCACGCCGACCAGCGTGCCCTATGACGCCATGACGCCCGACCAGATCGTGTTCATGGCGATGGACGGCTCGCATGCCCCCGGTCAGAAGCCCTCCAGCGAGTGGCGCTTCCACCGCGACATCCTGAAATCGCGGCCCGACGTCAACGCCGTCGTCCACGCTCATCCGACCTATTGCACCATCCTGGCGATCATGGGCATGGAGATTCCGCCCGTGCACTACATGATCGCGGCCGCCGGCGGTGACAGTATCCGTTGCGCACCCTATGCCACCTTCGGAACGGCGGAGCTGTCCGAGCACGCGCTGCGGGCGCTGGAGGGCCGGCTCGCCTGTCTGCTCGACCATCACGGCATGATCGCGGTCGGCAAGACGCTGGACAAGGCGATGTGGCTCGCCGTCGAGGTCGAGACGCTGGCGCGGCAGTATCACGGCTGCCTCCAGATCGGAAAACCGCCACTGCTGTCGAGTGCCGAGATCGAACGTGTCAGCCAGCGCATGGCCGGCTACGGCATGTCGGAAGGTTAGGGCGGGCAAAAAGGTGTTCGCGCGGATCAGACACATCGCCGATCGCAAGGGATCGAACCGCGTCATGGTTCGCCTGCGCGCGCTCTTGCGCAGCAACGAGTTCTACCTGATCCCGCTGGCGCTCGTGATCGGCACGCTTACGGGTGCCATCGTGACGCTGATGGCAGAGATCGCGCAGATTGCCCACATGGTGATCTACGGCATTCCCGTCGACGTTCGCCTATCCGCCCACGCCCGGGTCAGCCCCTGGGCGGCCCTCATCGCGCCCGCGCTCGGCGGACTGGCGCTCGGTATCATGGAGTGGTGGCGGCGGCGGCTGAAGATCTCCAACGCGGTCGACCCGATCGAGGCGAACGCGCTGCGCGGCGGCAATCTGTCGATGCGCGACAGCATGGTGGTGTCGAGCCAGACGCTGATCTCGAACGGCTGCGGCGCCTCGGTCGGCCTTGAGGCCGGCTACACCCAGATCGGCTCGGGTATCGCCTCACTACTCGGCAAGTTCTTCAATCTACGCCGCAACGATTTGCGCCTGATCGTCGGTTGCGGCGCTGCCGCTGCGATCGCAGCGGCGTTTGGCGCGCCGATCACCGGCGCGTTCTATGCCTGCGAGCTGATCGTCGGCGTCTATTCGGTCGGCAGCGCCGCGCCGATCCTGGCGGCCTCGCTTGCTGGCGCGCTGACCGCGCAATGGCTCGGCGGCGCGCCGTACTCTATCGAAATACCGAAGGTCAGCGCGGTCGGCGTCGAGCAATATCTGGCATTGATCGGGCTTGCGCTCATTACCAGCGGCGTCGGCATCGCCGTGATGCGGTCGTCTTCGATGTTCGAGCGCCTGTTTGTCTGGCTGCCGGTCTGGCTGCGCCCGGTGATCGGCGGCCTTATCGTCGGCAGCTTTGCCATCGTCACGCCGCAGGTGCTCGCGGCCGGCCACGGCGCCATGGTGCTCGATCTCTTTCACGACATGACGATCGGCCTGATCGCGATCATCATCGCCTTGAAGGTGACGGCCTGCCTGATCTCGCTCGCCTCGGGTTTCCGCGGCGGTCTGTTCTTTGCCTCGTTGTTCGTCGGCAGCCTGATCGGAAAGTTCTTCGCTGCGGTTCTTTTGCTCATCAGCCCGGAATTCGTGATCGACCCGCTGGTCGCGATGCTGACGGGTATGGCGACGCTCGGCGTCGCCATCGTTGGCGGCCCCTTGACCATGTCGTTCCTCGTGCTGGAAATGACTCGCAATGTCGACGTCACCGCCGTGGTGCTGGCAGGCTGCATCGTCACCTCGATCTGCGTCCGCTTCATGTTCGGTCATTCCTTCTCGACATGGCGCCTGCATCTGCGCGGCGAGACCATCCGCAGCGCCAACGACGTCGGCTGGCTGCGCAACCTCACGGTCGAGCGGCTGATGCGCTCCGACGTCGGCAAGGTGCCATCGACCACGACGATCGCCGCCGTGCGCGGTGAATTCGCGCTGGGCTCGCGGCCCGGCATCGTCATCGTCAACAATGCCRACGAATATGTCGGCCTCGTCCTGCTGCCCGACCTGTTCTCCAGCGATCTCGACAGCATCGCCGACGACATCCAGGTGATCGAGCTCGCCCGCCTGACCGAGATCGTGCTGATCCCGGAAATGAACGTGAAGTCGGCGATGGCCGTGTTCGACGAGGCGGAAGCCGAGATGCTGGCGGTGGTCGATTCCACCGACAGCCGCAAGGTGGTCGGCTTCCTCACCGAGACGTTTGCCCGCCGCCGCTATGTCGAGGAGATCGACAAGGCAACGCGCGGCGTGCTCGGGGCGCTGTCGTAGGATCACTCCCGCAGGCGCAATCATGGAAGCGGGACGGCGTGCTTCGTGTGCCGCCGTCCGCGCCGGCTATCGGCCTGGTTGAGATGGGGAAGCGACGACGCACGCCACGATCCGTCGGACCAGTGGCAGCACCATCAGCAGCGTGGGAAAGGCGACGAGCCATGACAGCGCCCAGGCGCCCGGCCAGGTCGCGAGGAACGCCGGCGTCGCGCCGAGGCTCCGGAGCGTCGAAATGACCGACACCACGGCCGTCATGAGGATGGACAGCACAAATGGCATCACGATCGGCGCATAGCGCGCCGGCAGTTTGCGAACCGCAATCATCTGATTTCTCTTGAGGAAAAGGACGCGTCAGTCACGTTGAACCTGCGAAAATGCATCGATCCCGACGGCGTCGGTTGATGCGTTGGTTCACGTGAAACGCTTACGGCGACCGAAAAACGGCGCGGCTGTTCATTATCCGCTCAGGTTGAGTGGTTCAAGCTGCATCTGGTCGTTCGGTTTACAATCGTTCGAAGCGTGGCAGATTGCCGCGATCACGAAACTTTTCAATGGTTTGCACGTTGTGGATCGTTTCATATTTTGACTTTGAGCGAGAGCAAAGGACGGTGAGATGAGCGATAGGCCCGTAAATTCCAGGTTTGGCCGCAACACCGCATTGGCTGCGTTTGCGAGTCTGGCTCTCGCGACAGCTTCCGTCTCGCCCTCGTCTGCGGCAGCGGCCGGTTCGCCGACCGTCAGCGCGAACTCTGCGACGTCTAGCAGATCCGTTGCGACCGATTTCAGCGCCGCCCGCCGCCACCGCTACTATCGCCGCGGTCCAAATGCGGCAGGGCTTGCCTTCATGGGCGTGGCGGCAGGTCTGATCGGAGGTGCGATCGCAGAGAGCCGGCGCCAGGAGTACTACGAGAATCGCTATTATGACGGCCCGGGTCCTTACTATGGTGGTCAGGGATATTATGGCGGCGGTCCCTATTACGGTCCGCGTGGCTACTATCAGCCTTATTAGGCGCCTGTTCTCGCCGTAGCCCGGATTGCACGGAGCGTGTCATCGTGCGGCGGCTTCGCGCCGACCCGTTGGCTCCGTCCGGGCTACGCGTCTCTGTGTTGCCCGACGGCAAAATACCCGAGAGGGCGTCAACCCGCGCGCTATGAGACGAGCTAGCGACATTGAACGGCATGCTCGGGCTGTCGGAACAAGTTCGTTCGGTGTAGGATGGTGTCGCGAAGGAGAATTCACCCACGTATGGGATGAATGAGCCGCGCCATGGAAGACGCGCCATGGAAGAGAAATCTCCTCAAATGAGATTGGCACAGCCGCGGGGGACTGTGCTGACGAATATGGCCGTCGCAGCGTTGATAATTGCTGCGCTCTATTTCGGTCGTGAAATTTTTGTTCCCTTCGCGTTAGCAGTTCTCCTGAGTTTCGTTATGGCGCCCTTCGTGATGCGCTTACGTTCCTGGCGAATTCCGCGCACGATTTCTGTGCTGGTGGTCGTCTTCATCGGATTCTCGATCATATTTAGTCTAGGCGGTCTTATGGTTTCGCAGGCGACCCGGCTCGCCACCAAGCTGCCAGGCTATCAACAAACATTGAGTGACAAGATCGAAAGCCTGCGCGGCTTAATGGGCGGCGGCTCTGGAACATTGGAGCAGGCGTCGACAGTTCTGAAAGAATTGAAGACAGAGTTGCAGAATCGAGATGGGGCCGGTCGACCTACTGACGGCGAACTCACCAGACAGCCCTCAGACAAGCCGATACCGATACCCGTTGAGGTAAGGCAACCCGATCCTGGTGCTCCGTCGACGTTTGGCGCAATCATCCAGCCACTGATTTCACCTTTAACGACGACAGGGATCGTCGTGATCTTTGTTGTCTTTGTCCTGCTGCAACGGGAAGATCTGAGGAATCGGCTTGTCCGACTGGCCGGATCCGCGGATATTCAACGCACGACTGCGGCCCTGGACGACGCCGGTAAGCGTCTGAGCAAGCTCTTTCTTACCCAGATCGCGTTCAATGGCGTGTTCGGTCTTGCAATAGGCTTAGGTCTTGAATTCATCGGTGTCCCTTCGGCTCCGCTATGGGGTCTGATCGCGATGATTATGCGATTTGTACCGTATATCGGTGCATTGATATCTGCGGTATTCCCTCTCATTCTCGCGGCGGCGGTGGGCACGGGCTGGCAGATGCTGATACTTACGGCGGCATTGTTCGTCGTGCTTGAGTTGCTCGCAGGACAGGTCCTCGAACCCTTGATTTTTGGGCATAGCTCGGGTCTTTCCCCGATTGCAATTATCCTGTCAGCGTCATTCTGGACGTGGCTTTGGGGGCCGGTCGGACTGGTGTTGGCCACGCCCTTAACAATTTGTCTCGTCGTCCTTGGGCGGCATGTCGATCGCCTCAAATTTCTTGACGTTATGCTTGGCGACCGACCACCGCTGACGCCGCCGCAACTGGCTTATCAACGAATGCTGGCGGGAGATCCCATTGAAGCGGTGGAACAGGCACATGAATACCTGAATGACTCGTCGCTTGAGAATTATTATGACGACATCCTCTTGAAAGGCCTGAGACTCGCGGAGGCCGACCGTCAATTGGGTCACCTCGATCAGGACCGATTAAATCGGGTAGTCTCAACGGTGGAAGAATTGGTCGCTGAGCTGGGGGCACGCCATGACGTGGAAGCAACAGGACCCAGTTCCCCGGATCTAAGCTCAAGCCCCGGAGCTGCCATTACATTCGAGCGAGCAGGCTCCGAGCATGCTTTGATTCCGGAGCCGCCGACCTCGTCTATTTCGGTCGTTTGCATCCCTGGTGCCGGGCGACTCGATGAGGCGACGGCGCTTGTGCTGGCGCAGCTTCTGCGGTACCGCGGGATTCAGGCAATTGCGGAAAAGGCTGATGCTTCATCAATGTCGAAATTGCTTTCGCTCGAATTGGCGAACACCGCGCTTGTATGTGTCTGCTATCTGAGTCAGCCGTCCACCGCCAAGATTCAGCACGTCGTTCGAGGGCTCAGTAAAAGGATTGGCGCAACCCGTATCCTGTTCGCTTTGCTGGGAACGGGAGCCGCAGAAACGGTGGGAAACGCTTCCAACGCGTTGGTAGCAAGCGGGTCGTTCGGTGCAGCCTTGGAAGCAGTCGTTCACGTGACCTCCGCGCAACCTGATGCGTCGGATCAGGCGAAGGCAGCTGCTCCGGCGTAAAAACGAATCTTTTGCTCCTCTGGATTGCCGGGCGTCGCTGAGCGACCATCCGCATCGGTCACCGGGTCCTGCGGAGAGCAAAAGGATGGGCGGGGACCGCGCGACGGTGACACTTGCGAATATTTGCCATCGCGCACCGCACATTTGGCCGGACCCAAAAGCTTCAGCAGGGACAATAGCGATCATTGCGACACGCGCGTGGAATGTCCACTCACGCCTCACAAGCAAAACATTTAGTTTGCACGGCCGCCATGACCCTTTGACCTAGGTCAATACTCTCAACGTGGGTTTACCTTGGAAGTAGCAACTATCGGAGCGACTGCACTCTTCGCCTGTATCTTGTGCGTAACGCCGATATCGCTCTTATGTCGCGCAAGCGAAACGTGTCGTGGTCTGTGGCAAGCAGCCTGAGCTAATCACGCAAGGAGGAGCTGTACATGGGTATCCTTGACGAGTTAATGGGCGGTGGGCAACGCCAGAAAGAGTATCGGGATTTCGTTGATCGATACGAACAAGGAAATCCGTCGGAGGGTTATTCCGATCAAGAGGTTCTCAAACGGTATGGTGATGTGTCACACGCCGTGCCGTCTGACCAGTACRCGCAGGCAGCGATAGAAGCGTTGGGCAAGCTTTCGCCGGAAGAGCGGGCGGCGTTCGTGAAGATGCTGCAGGAGCGAGCCGCCGCGCGCGGCGTGGCGCTACCGGGACAAGTGGCCCCCGAACCGAAGGAACTGGGCGAGGTGCTCACCGATCTGCATGGGAGGCCCGGTCAGCTCCGGGATATCCTCGCCAGTGGCGATGCCCAGCCTCACGAGCAAGCCCAACCGTCGAACCCGATCATCGACATACTTGCGTCCCCGCAGGCAAAGGCCGTGCTCGCGGGGATCGCGGCCATGGTGGTCAAGCGTGTCATGCAGGGTTCATCCCGAACCGCGTAGCGCATGCGAGGCCCGCAGCCAAAGTCCGGTTGGGGTCATTCGGTTGACCTACCGGCAAGTCCGGGCAAGGTTCGCTATGCCGCCAAAAAAGCGTAAGCGAGTTATCCTGTCGCGACGCAACAGGAATGAACACGATGACCGAGGGCGACGGCCCGCCCATCGCCAAAGGGTCTGCGACTGTCAGCGCGTCGGCCATTGGTGCGTCTGCAGCACTCGCTGTCATCGCCCGGCTTGACCGGGCGATCTAGCATTCCAGAGACGGCTGTGATTGAGCCGAGAGGCCGCGGCGTACTGGATTCCCCGCCTGCGCGGGGAATGACAATGGCACTTGGAGGACGCCGCCGCGGCCTCATACTCCGTCTCGTGCCCCGGACGCAGCGCAGCGCTCTTGCGGTGTGCTGCAGAGCCGCAGCCCATGTCTCCGCATTCTACCGTGTCGCTTTCTCGGTCCCGGCTCTGCGCAGCAACGCTTGCGCGTTGCAGCGCGTCCGGGACACGAGAGACGTCGCAGCAACCGCGTTCTACGCCCGTATCACCGTCCCGCCGGTGCCGACAGCGCGCCGTTGGCGTAGCGCTGCCAGTCGGGTGTGGTCGGCTGCGACGGCCAGAACGCGTTGGAGTCGCGGACCGACTGGGTGATCGGGGCGGGGTGTGCCTTGCTTCTGTGGTGGCGGTCGCTCGCGGCGGCGGTCTGGATGGTGGCGGCGGCAATCAGGGTGGCGCCGAGAATGGCAAAGGTCTTTCGCATGGTTGTTTCTCCCGTGACGGCGATTCAGGCTGCGAGAAAAATGTCGCCTGTGTTCGCGGTCGTGGCTGACATGGCGATGTGTCCTGCCGAATATCAGCCGGGCCGGTTTCACGATCCGAAGCGCGGCCATCACGTTGGGGCGAGCAAATTTTCTAGCGCCGGCCAAATATTCGGCAATCGCGCCCGCAGCGCCGGTGGACTTGCCCCCGGCAATCCGGTTCAATGAGGCGAATTGAGTTCTCAGGCGACAACGATGTCGAAATATCTGCTGGTCCTTGTCCTGATCGCCTCGCCGGCGGCCGCGCAGGTTAAGCTCACGCCAAAGACCTCGGCAGCGCATCCAGACCCGTGCGCCCCGATCGGGCGGACCGCGGACGGCAAGCTGGTCTACTCCATGAAATGCGAGAACCTGCCGGCGCCGCCTCCACCTCCGCCACAGGCGGAACTGAAGGAGGCGCCCCCTTCGGCCGCGCCTGCCGCCGAGCCCGAGCCGGAGGTGCGGCGGAGTGGTATTTTCGGCTGGTCCTACGACCGCAGATGACGGGCCGCGCCACTTGCGCGAGCCCGATGGAATGCTCTTTGCTTGAAAATTCCCCGTGGGCCTTTGGCCCCCGATCCAGAGAGATGAGATGAGCAAACTCGTTATCCGCGCCGGCGACTTCACCTTCGATGCCCGCTTCGAGGAGCAACTGGCGCCCAAGACCGTCGCTGCGTTCCGCAAGGCGCTGCCGTTCGAAAGCCACATCATCCATGTGCGCTGGAGCGGCGAGGGCGTGTGGATGCCGCTCGGCGATCTCGATTTCGGCGTCGGCTACGAGAACCACACCAGCTATCCCGCGCCGGGTCAGATCATCCTCTATCCCGGCGGCATCAGCGAGACCGAGATCCTGCTCGCCTATGGCGGCGTGCACTTCGCCAGCAAAATGGGCCAGCTCGCCGGCAACCATTTCATCACGCTGACCTCGGGCCTCGAGAATCTCGCGACCCTCGGCAAGAGCGTGCTGTGGAAGGGCGCCCTGCCGATCCGCTTCGGGGAAGTCTGAGTGACGGATACTCGCTACCCGCGCGATCTCCGCGGTTACGGCCGCAACCCGCCGCATCCGCAATGGCCCGACAATGCGCGGGTCGCGGTGCAGTTCGTCGTCAATTTCGAGGAGGGCGGCGAGAACAACATCTTGCACGGCGATCGCACCTCGGAAGCGTTTTTGTCCGACGTCCTCGGCGCGCAGCCCTGGCCGGGCAAGCGTCACGCCAATATCGAGTCGATGTTCGAATATGGCTCGCGCGCCGGCTTCTGGCGGCTGTGGCGGGTGTTCAACGAGCGGAAGTGGCCGACCACCGTGTTCGGCGTTGCCACCGCGCTGAAGCGGAATCCCGAGATTGTCGCGGCGATGAAGGAGTCAGGCTGGGACATCGCAAGCCACAGCCTGAAATGGATCGAGCACAAGGACATGACCGAGGCGCAGGAGCGTGCCGAGATCGCCGAGTCCATTCGCGTCCACACCGAGGCGACGGGCTCGCGGCCGCTCGGCTGGTACACCGGGCGCTCCTCGATCAACACCAACCGCCTCCTGATGGAGGAGGGCGGCTTCCTCTATCTCTGCGACTCCTATGCCGACGATCTGCCCTACTGGGTCAAGGGCGCGAACGGCAAGCAGCTCATCATTCCCTATACGCTTGACGCCAACGACATGCGCTTCATCAACCCGCAGGGGTTTGCCGAAGGCGAGCAGTTCYTCACCTATCTGAAGGACGCCTTCGACGTGCTCTATGCCGAGGGCGAGACCGCGCCGAAGATGATGTCGGTGGGGCTGCACTGCCGCCTTGCCGGCCGGCCCGGCCGTGCCGCGGGACTGATCCGCTTCCTCGACTATATCGGCAAGCACGATCGCGTCTGGGTGCCGACGCGGCTCCAGATCGCGCAGCACTGGCACGACAAGCATGCCCATCTTGCCGCCGACGCATTCGAGATCGGGTGAGGACGATGGCRCAAATCTCGCTCGCCGATCTCAATGCTGCTGATAAGGCCAGCTTTGTCGCGGCCCTCGCCAACGTCGTCGAATATTCACCGTGGATTGCGGAGAAACTCGCCGGGCAGCGCCCGTTCGCCGGTATCAACCAGTTGCACTCAGCGCTGATGGCAGCGATCCAGAGCGCCGAGCCCGACGTGCAGCTCGCGCTGATCCGGGCGCATCCCGATCTCGCCAACAAGACCCAGCGTGCAGCGGGGCTCACTGCAGAATCGACCGACGAGCAGAACAGCGCCGGCCTCGACCGGCTGTCGGAGGCCGAATACGCGGCGTTCGAGCGCGTCAACAATGCGTACCGCGACAAGTTCGGCTTCCCCTATATCGTCTGCGTGCGCCGTCACACCAGGGATTCCGTGCTGCGCGACTTCGAGACGCGGCTGCGCAATATCGCCAAGACCGAGACGCGGCGTGCGATCGAGGAGATCGGCCGCATCTCCGCGCTGCGGCTCGATCAGCTCGTCGTCGCCGACGACAAGCTGAAAGTGCATGGCCGGCTTTCCACGCATGTGCTCGACAATCACGCCGGAAAGCCTGCAGCCGGCATCCCGGTGGAGCTCGTCGAGCTCGCGAGCCTCGGTGAGAGCCGCGTGATCGCGCGCGCAATCACCAATGCCGATGGCCGCACCGACCAGCCGCTGATCGGCGGCCGTCCGCTGCCGATCGGCCGCTACGAGCTCAAATTCAGCGTTGCCAAATATTACGCCGAGCGCAACGTGCCGCTGTCAGACCCGCCGTTCCTCGACGAGATCCCGCTGCGCTTTGCGATCAGCGAGCCGGAAAGCCACTACCATGTGCCGCTGCTGGTCACGCCGTGGAGCTACTCGACCTATCGCGGAAGTTAATTCCCAAACTTCTCGTGCAGCGCCGGAAACAGCCGGTCCGGCTTGAACGGCGGCGCGGTGAAGCGGATGCCGGTGGCATCCGCGATCGCATTGCCGAGCGCGGCGGTGACCGGATTGTACGGGCTCTCGCTCATCGACTTGGCGCCGAGCGGCCCGATCGTGTCGGAGGTCTCGGCAAAGAAGACCTCCGTGCGCGGAACGTCTGCGAAGGAGGGCAGGTGGTAGTCGCGGAATTTCGGGTTGGTGACGCGACCGGTCGCGTCGATCACCATCTCCTCGTAGAGCGCCGCCCCGATTGCCTGCGCGACGCCGCCCTCGACCTGGCCGCGGCACTGCATGGGATTGGCGACGACGCCGGCGTCCGCCGCCTGCACGCTCCGGAGAATCTTGATCTCGCCGGTGCCCTTGTTCACGGCGACGCGAAAGCCCTGGACGTTGAAGCCGACCGAGCGCGGCGTCCCCTCGGAATTGCCGCGGGCCGCGAACGGCTGCCCGCGTTCGCGCGCAAGCTTCGCGAGTTCTGCAAACGACATCCGCCGGACGCCGCTGACGACGGCTTCGTCGTCGAGCGTGCAGCTCGCGGCGTCGCACAGCCRGGCGCTGGCGGCCACCGCTCTCAGCTCGGTCGCAAGCTGCATAGCGGCTGCATGCGTTGCCTTGCCGGCAACGAAGGTGCCTGCACTGCCATAGGCGCCGGTGTCGTGACCGCCATGGGCGGTATCGGACTGGCGCAGGCAGATGCGGTCGACGGTGGTTGCGAGCGTCGTCGCCGCGATCTGCCGGTGCACGGTGCTGGTGCCGTTGCCGAACTCGGCGGTGCCGACGGTGAGGTCGAAGCCGCCGTCGTCGTTGAGCGCGATCATCGCATCCGCGAGATGGCCGGCCGGCGGCACCGTGTCGATCATGGTCAGTGCCACGCCGTCGCCGATCAGCCACTCCGGCGTCAGGTCCGGCTGCGGGCCATCGGCCTGCATGGCGCGTTCGACGAGGTCGAGGCACTGGTCGAGCCCGTAGGAGCCATAGAGCACGTCGTGAAATTCGGACGGCGGCGGTGACAGCATGGGATCGCCTGGTTTGACGACGTTGCGCCGGCGCATGTCGTAGGGGCTGATGCCGAGCTGCCGTGCCAATTCGTCGATCGCGGCTTCGATCGCGATCTGCGTTTGAGGCAGGCCGTAGCCGCGAAACGCGCCCGACGGCACCGTGTTGGTGTAGACGGCGAAGCCGTCGACCTTCTTGTTCGGACAGTTGTAGACGGCGATGGACTCGGACAGCGAGTGGAACATCACGGGGCCGGCATGATTGCCGTAGGCGCCGGTGTTGGAGAGCACCTCCAGCTGGAGCGCGGTGAGCCGGCCGTCGGCATCGGCACCGGCCTTGATGTGGACCCGCATCGGATGCCGCGTCGAGGTCGCGATGAACTGCTCCTCGCGGGTCAGCTCCAGCTTGACCGGTCGTCCGGTCTTGAGCGTCGCGAGCGCCAGAATGTCCTCGACGAACATCTCCTGCTTGCCGCCAAAGCCGCCGCCGACGCGTTCGCAGAACACGCGGACCTTGTCCATGGGGAGCCCAAAGATGTCCGACAGCGCGCGGCGGGTCAGGAACGGCACCTGCGTCGAGGTGCGGACATTGAGCACGCCGGAAGCGTCGAGCCAGGCGAGGCCGCCATGGGTCTCCAGTGCCGCATGCTGCACGCGGTGGCTGTGGAAGGTGGCCTCATAGGTGACGGCGGACGTGGCGAGTGCCGCCGCCACGTCGCCGTATTCGCCGTGCGTCTCCGCCGCGAGGTTACGCTGGGGATCGGCGATGCGGTTCGCGGTGGTGCGGTCAGGATGAATGACAGGTGTACCCGGTACCATCGCCTGCTCCGGGTCGATCAGCGCAGGCAGGATTTCGTAATCGACCTTCAGCCGCCGGCACGCCTCCTCGGCGGCGGCCTCGCTCTCGGCGACGACGGCGGCGACCTTCTGGCCGATGAAGCGGACGACGTCATCGAGGATGCGGGTATCCTCCGGATCCATCCAGTCCTTCTCATGCCGCGCGGTCGAGATCAGCACCGACGGCGCATCCTCATGCGTCAAGACCGCGTGCACGCCGGGCACGCGTAGCGCGTCCGACTTGTCGATCGCGACGATTTTCGCGTGGGCGTGCGGCGAACGCTGCAGCTTGATGTGCAGCAGGCCGTCGATCTGGGTGTCGAAGGTGTAGCGCGCCTTGCCGCGCACGACGTCGGGGCCTGCCGGGGCCGGAAGGCTGCGGCCGAAGGCAGCGCCGGCCTCGACGCTCTCCTCGACATTGGTCTTGCCGAGCAGTGCGTCCTCGATCGAGCGATAACCGGTGCAGCGGCAGATATTGCCCTTCAGCGCCGATCCGAGGTCGGTGCGCTGCGCCTGGTTCAGCGAAGCGCAGGTCAGGATCATGCCGGCGGTGCAGAAGCCGCATTGGAAGCCCTGCGCATCGAGGAAGGCCTGCTGCATCGGATGCGCGCCGTGGTCGCCAGCGAGGCCTTCGATCGTGGTGACGGCGCGCCCTTCGGCGCGGAACGCCGGGATCAGGCAGCTATGCACCGGCTCGCCGTCGAGCAGCACGGTGCAGGCGCCGCAATCGCCGGCATCGCAGCCCTTCTTCACGCCGAAATGGCCGAGCTCGCGCAGGAACGTGCGCAGGCACTGGCCGGCGCGCGGCTCTTGCGGGAACGTCTTGCCGTTGACCTCGAAACTCATGACGACGTCGTCCCCACGAGTTCGCCGCGAATCTCCTCGGCGAGCCGTAGCGTCATATGCTTGCGCCAGATCAGCTTGCCGTGGATGTCAGTGTGGTACAGATCATCCGGGATCTGCTGCGCGATCGCGTCGCGAAGCGCGCCCGCGTCCGGAGCCTTCTGAAAGGACAGCTGGATCGGTCGCACGGTCGATGCGGTCACCGACAGCGTCAGCGTGCCATCGCTATCCAGGCTGCCGATCAGAAGCGCCGCAGAGCGGCCGACCGGCGCCAGCGAGATCTGGCGAAAGGCCGTGCGGCGCTTCAGCGCGGCAACCGGGATATCGATCTGCCGGATCAGGTCGCCTGGCGTCAGGCGGTTGCGCTGGTTGCCGGTGACGAAGTCGACGACGGGTATCTTCTCTTCACCGCCGTTGGCCTTCCAGATGGTGCAGACGCCGTCCAGCGCTGATGTGAGCGAGATCATCGGTCCCGCCGGCAGCGACATGCAGAGATTGCCGCCGACGGTCGCGGTCTTCCAGATCTTGAATGACGCAAGGAACGCCCGGCAGCACTGGCCGATCAGCGGGGCTGCGAGCCAGTCGGGCGGGCAGGCGAAACCGTCGAGCTGCGTGATGGTGCAGGTGGCGGAGATGGTGAGATGGGTGTCGGTGATCGTGAGCGCCGGCCATTTCAGGTCAGTGAGATCGATCAGCCGCTTCAGGTGGACCTGGGGCTCCGAGAACAGCCAGGTGCCGCCAGCGAGCCAAGCATCACCTTCCCCCCAGGCGGGCAGCTGCGCGCGCGTTTGCGGATGGGCCACCGTCGTGATGGTATTCAAATCCATGGCTGCGCCAAAGCTTCCGCCCGGTGAATCGTACAGATGAGTCTTGCAAGACCGGAGCCAAGTCGCAACAAGCAAGTCGTAGCATGAAGGTGATCGGGCCCACGGCCGCCTTGCCGGCCTTGTCATCAGCGGATGTGAGGAGACCACGATCATGAGCGATGCAAAGCCGATCTGGATCAGGGATCCCCTTGCCATCCTCGCTGATGGTGCCGAGCGCGGGATCGTGGTGAGTGATGGCCGGATTGTCGAGCTCGTGCCGGCCGGTGGCAGGCCTGCGACGGCGGATGTCGCGGTGTTCGACGCAGGCGAGCATGTCGTCCTGCCGGGCCTGATCAACACCCATCATCATTTCTACCAGACGCTGACGCGGGCGCTGCCGGCGGCGATGGACCGCGAGCTGTTTCCCTGGCTCCAGGCGCTCTATCCGGTGTGGGCGAGGATGACGCCTGAAGCACTCGAGCTCGGCGTCACCGTGGCGATGTCCGAGCTCCTGCTCTCGGGCTGCACCACCACAACGGATCACCACTATGTGTTCCCGGCGGGGCTCGAGGAGTCCGTCGACATCGAGGTCGCAGTCGCAAATCGGCTCGGTGTCCGGGTGCTACTCACGCGCGGCTCGATGAACCTGTCGCAGCGCGACGGCGGCCTGCCGCCTGACGGCGTCGTACAGGACGAGGACACGATCCTCGCCGACAGCGCGCGGGTGGTTGCAAAGCATCACCAGCGCGGCGCGGATGCGATGGTGCAGATCGCGCTGGCGCCATGTTCACCTTTCTCGGTGACGACGTCCCTGATGCGCGCCACCGCCGATCTCGCCAACAAGCTCGACGTCCGCCTGCACACCCATCTCGCCGAGACCGAGGACGAGACCAAATTCTGCCAGCAGATGTATGGCTGCCGTCCGCTCGACTATCTCGAGCAATGCGGATGGCTCAATGCGCGGACCTGGCTCGCCCACGGCATCTTCTTCAATGCGGAGGAGATGAAGCGGCTCGGCAAGGCGAAGACGACCATCAGCCATTGCGCGTGCAGCAATCAGATTTTGGCGTCGGGCTGCTGCCCGGTGTGCGAGATGGAGGAGGCCGGTGTCGGCATCGGCATCGGCGTCGACGGTTCGGCGTCGAATGACGGATCGAACCTGATGCAGGAGGTGCGGGCGGCGTTCCTGCTGCAGCGGGCGCGCTACGGAGTGGCCAAGGTCAGCCACAAGGATGCGCTGCGCTGGGCGACCAAGGGCTCGGCGGCCTGCGTCGGCCGGCCGGAACTGGGTGAGATCGCCGTCGGCAAGGCTGCCGATCTCGCCCTGTTCAAGCTCGACGAGCTGCGCTTCTCCGGTCACGGCGATCCGCTGGCCGCGCTGGTGCTGTGCGGGGCGCATCGGGCCGACCGGGTGATGGTGGCGGGACAATGGGCCGTGATCGACGGCGCGATCCCGGGACTGGATGTTCCCGATCTCATTCGCCGCCACGGTTCCGCGGCGCGGGCGATGCAGGCGGGATAATCCGGGCAAAAAGAAAGAGGGGGCGACCACAAGTGCCGGGTGCTTCTGGCCACCCCCTCCGAACCTCCTCCGGGAGGAGCAGGTGATCTAGGCAATGCAAGAAGCGTGCTACTTGCCCGGAAGCTTGTCGTCGATGCCCTTGACGTAGAAATTCATGCCGAGGATCTGGCCGTCATCGAGGTGATCGCCACCTTTGCACTCGACCGGCTTGCCGTCCTGCCCAATGACCGGGCACTTGAACGGATGCAGCTTGCCCGCTGTGATTGCGGCCTGGGCATCCTCGGCGAGCTTCTTCACGTCGTCAGGCATGTTGGTGTAGGGCGCCATCGCAAACATATGGCTGTCGAGGCCACCCCAGCTGTCCTCGGACTTCCAGGTGCCGGCGAGCTCGGCCTTGACGCGCTCGATGTAGTAAGGGCCCCAGGTGTCCAGGATCGAGGTGAGCTGGGTCTTCGGCCCGAACTTGATCATCTCGGAATCCTGGCCGAAGGCGAGCTTGCCGCGTTCGCTGGCAATCTGCATCGCCGCCGGCGAATCCGTGTGCTGCATGATCACGTCGGCGCCCTGGTCGATCAGCGCCTTGGCGGCGTCGGCCTCCTTGCCCGGGTCGAACCAGGTATTGGCCCAGATGATCTTGACCTTGATATTCGGGTTGATGGTCTGCGCCGCCAGGATCGTCGCGTTGATGCCGGAGACGACCTCCGGAATCGGGAACGAGCCGATATAGCCGAGCACGCCGGACTTCGACATCTTAGCCGCGATCAGGCCCTGGATGTAGCGGCCCTGCCACCATTTGGCCGAGTAGGTCGACATGTTCGGGTTGCGCTTGTAGCCAGTGGCGTGCTCGAAATGCACGTTCGGATATTTCTTGGCGACTTTCAGCGTCGGGTCCATGTAGCCGAACGAGGTCGTGAAGATCAGCTTGTTGCCGGCGCGGACGAGCTGCTCGATGGAGCGCTCGGCGTCGGGACCTTCGGGCACGTTCTCGAGATAGGTGGTCTCGATCTTGTCCCCCAGCTCCTTCACCAGKGCCTGGCGCGCGAGGTCGTGCTGGTAGGTCCAGCCCAAGTCTCCGATCGGACCCAGATAGATGAAGCCGACTTTCAGCTTGTCGGCGGCGGAGGCTGCGCTGACGCTTCCGGCAAGCAAAAGCCCGGCAGCCAGCGCAAGAAGTGATTTCCTCATCATCAATCTCCAAACATCAGGGGACAGCCACGATCCGCAACGTGCGCGCCCCATCGCGCCCGCCGCGGAAATGAAACGCTAGCGGTCCGGCACGAACACGGTGCCGAGCGCGGCCGGCGCGGTCGAGCCGCCGGTGCG
This sequence comes from Bradyrhizobium sp. 2TAF36, assembly GCF_052114925.1. NCBI lineage: Bacteria > Pseudomonadati > Pseudomonadota > Alphaproteobacteria > Hyphomicrobiales > Nitrobacteraceae > Bradyrhizobium > Bradyrhizobium sp. 2TAF36. The sequence continues at coordinate 40,014 of NZ_JBFRFR010000061.1, forward strand.
CGCGCGGGAGAGCAGGACCAGAACGATGACGGTTGCGAGGTAAGGCAGCGCCGACATGAACTGCGAGGGAATGCCGACGCCCCAGCCCTGCGCGTGCAGTTGCAGGATCGTCACCGCGCCGAACAGGTAGGCGCCGACCACGAGCCGGCCCGGCCGCCAGGACGAAAACACGACCAGTGCAAGCGCGATCCAGCCGCGGCCCGCGGTCATGCCGGGAATGAAGAACGGCGTGTAGGCGAGCGGCAGATAGGCGCCGGCGAGGCCTGCGCAGGCGCCGCCGAACATCACGGCGAAGGTGCGGATGCGCAGCACGGGGTAGCCGAGCGCATGCGCGGAGACATGGTTGTCGCCGCAGGCGCGGAGGATCAAACCCGCCCGCGTGCGGTACAGGAACCACCAGACGCCGATGACGAGTGCGATGGAGAAATCGACGAAGGCGTCCTCGCCGAACAACACCCGGCCAATCAGCGGCATGTCCGTGAGGCTGGGAATATAGAGGTGCATCGCGGGCGTGATGCGCTCGCCGACGAAGCCCGCGCCGATCAGGCCGGACAGGCCGACGCCGAGGATGGTCAGCGCGAGACCCGTTGCAACCTGGTTGACGGCGAGCCCGAGCGTCATCAGCGCGAACACCAGCGACATCAGCGTGCCCGCGACGATGCCGAACAGCGCGCCGATGAAGATCGATCCGGTGAGCCACGCACCCGCAAAACCGCAGGCCGCACCGACGATCATCATGCCCTCGACGCCGAGATTGAGCACGCCGGAGCGCTCGGTCACGAGCTCGCCGGTCGCCGCGATCAGGAGCGGCGTGGATGCGGCGAGCACCGCGAGGATGATGGCTTCAACCAGTTCCACGGGGCACCTGTCGGTTCGGGAGCACCAGCTTGAAGCGGTAGAGAATGAGGGAATCGCAGGCGAGCACGTAGAACAGCAGAATGCCCTGGAAGACCTTGGTAACGTCCAACGGGATCTTCATCGCGATCTGCGCCTGCTCGCCGCCGATAAAGGTCAATGCGAGGAAAAGGCCTGCAATTAATATTCCAAGCGGGTTCAACCGACCGAGGAAGGCGACGATGATTGCGGTAAAGCCGTAGCCGGGCGAGATGCCGGGTTGGAGATGCCCGACCGGACCCGCCACCTCAATGATGCCGGCGAGCCCGGCGAGCGCGCCCGACACAGCGAAAGTCAGGATGACCAACTGGTTGGCGTTGAAGCCGCCGAACCGCGCGGCGCGCGGCGCCGCGCCGACCACGCGAATCTCAAAGCCCTTGATGGTTCGGCCGAGCAGGATCGCGGCGGCCGCGACGACGAGCAGGGCGATGATCGAGCCGAGATGCAGCCGGCCGCCTTCGATCAGCAGGGGCACCGTCGCTACCGGATCGAACTCGGCCGTGGTCGGGAAGTTGAAGCCATGCGGATCGCGCCAGGGGCCGCGCACGAGATAGTCGAGGAAGAGGTCGGCGACATAGACCAGCATCAGGCTGGTCAGGATTTCGCTGGCGCCGAACTTCACCTTGCAGATCGCCGGGATCAGCGCATAGAGCGCACCTGCGGCGGCGGCGAGCACGAGCATCGCCGGCAGCACCCAGGCCCCGGCATCGGTGCCCTGCGTCTTCACCGCGATCCAGCTTCCGGCCACCGCGCCGATCAGGAATTGCCCTTCGGCGCCGATGTTCCACGCGTTGGCGAGATAGCAGAGCGACAACCCGATCGCGATCATCACCAGAGGCGTCGCCTTCACCGCGATCTCCTGCAGTGAATAGCCGTCGGTCAACGGCGCGATGAAATAGGCTTGCAGCGCCAGAAGCGGATTCTTGCCGAGGATCGCGAACAGGACGGTCATGGTCGCGATCGTGAGGCCGATCGCGATGAGCGGCGAGACCAGCGCGATCGTGTTGGAACGCTCGACGCGCTTCTCAAGCACCAACTGCATGCGCGGCCTCCTTCGGCTCCAGGCTGCTGCCCCCCATCAACAGGCCGAGTTTTTCGCGCGTGGCTTCGCTCGTGGCAAGCGGCGCCGAGAGCCGGCCGTGGAACATCACGGCGATGCGGTCGGCGATCTCCGCGAGCTCGTCGAGATCCTGGCTGGTGACGAGCACGGCGGCGCCTGCGGTTGCGAGATCAAGCAGCGCCTGGCGGATCACGGCGGCGGCACCGGCATCGACGCCCCAGGTCGGCTGGCTCACCACCAGCACCGCGGGGTTGCGCAGGATCTCGCGGCCGACGATGAACTTTTGCAAATTGCCGCCGGACAGGCTCGCAGCTTCCGGATCCCGTTTGGCCTTGCGAACGTCGAACGTTTCGGTCGCGCGGTCCACGGTCTTCAGTGTCGCCGCGGTGTCGATGAAGCCGTGATGGACCATGCCGCTGGCGGCGTGCCCGGTCAGTAGCGCGTTCTCCGACAGCTTCATGCGCGGCGCGGTGCCGTGGCCGAGCCGTTCCTCCGGGACGAACGCCGCGCCCAGCTTGCGGCGCCGGGTGATCGAGAGGTGGCCGGCGGCGATGCCCTCGATCACCACCGTGCCAGGGTCCTTCGACAGGCGCTCGCCGGAGAGCGCGGCGAACAACTCGTCCTGGCCATTGCCGGCGACGCCGGCGATGCCGAGGATCTCGCCGCCCTTCAGCTCGAACGAGATGTGCTCGAGCCGCACGCCATGCGCCTCGCTCGGCGCGAGTGAAAGGTCGTTGACGACGAGCCGCGGCACGGTGGTCTTGCGGCCTACCGGTGCTCTCACTTCCCTGATCTCGCCGCCGACCATCATCCGCGCGAGCGAGGCCGCGGTCTCGAGCCGGGGATTGCAGGTCTCGACCTTCTTGCCGCCGCGCAGGATCGTGGCGGTGTCGCAGAGCCGCTTCACCTCCTCCAGCTTGTGGCTGATGTAGAGGATGGCGCGGCCTTCGGCCTTGAGGCGTTCCAGCACGATGAAAAGCTGGTCGGCCTCCTGCGGTGTCAGCACGGCGGTCGGCTCGTCCAGGATCAGGAATTTCGGATCCTGCATCAGCGCGCGGACGATCTCGATGCGCTGGCGCTCGCCGACCGAGAGTTGCCAGACCTCGCGCCTGGGATCGAGCGGAAGGCCGTAGGTCTTCGACACCTGCTCCAGCCGCGCCGACATGTCCTTGAAGGATTCCCTGCCGTCGAGGCCGAGCGCGACGTTCTCGGCGACCGTGAGATTGTCGAACAGCGAGAAATGCTGGAACACCATGCCGATGCCGCGGCTACGCGCCTCTGATGGACCCGACAGCACGATGGGGTGGCCCTGCCAGCGGATCTCGCCGGCGCTGGGCTGGATCAGCCCGTAGATCGCCTTGACCAGCGTCGACTTGCCGGCGCCGTTCTCGCCGAGCAGGGCATGGATCTGTTTCGGCTGGATCTCGATGCTGATGGAGTCGTTGGCGAGGAAATCACCATAGCGCTTGGTGAGCCCGATCGTCTGAAGCAGAGGGGGCTCGCCGGAATGCAGGTCGTTGGACGTCTGATCTAACATTCGCTGATGCGCTGGCACGGGGTGAAGTGCCTCAATTGTGGGCTAGTTTGAACCGTCGCGTAAGATGTGAAAAAGCGTCATCCCTTGCTCAACGCTTCGGCAGGCGGTCTGTGTCGCGAGTCGCGGCCCTTGTCAGTCGATGATCGTTTCCAACCGACATCAGGGAGAGCCATTGCGGCGGCCTCCCTGCGAGAGACGCCTGTTGCAAATTTGTGACGGCTCAAACCAAATCGGAACCCGCTGTGCAGGCCTGACGTGAAGTTGAGCAAAGTCGCGCCTGCGCGCGTATGCAATTCCCGACCGGGCCAACGGTCGCTGTCGTCAATTGTGTCTGCATTCTTGCGCCGCCACAAAAGACAAATGAAATCAAACGGGAATCTTCGGCATCGCGTCACCGCACGCACGCAGCAGCGAAACGGAAAAAATCCTCGAATTCCTGGGTTGAAAGGCCGCCTCCTGCCGAAACAAGCGGCATGCCTTGAAAAAAGTTGAGGCTTCTCACTCCGGGAGATCGGCGCAAGTGTCGCACCCAAGGGGCGTTCATTTTTACGTGTCCAAACTTGGGGGTATTCAGGATGTCGTTTGGTTTCAAGGCAATCGCAGCCGCGGCGCTGTCGATTGCTACACTCGCTACCAGTGGCCTGGCTCAGGCAGCGGACCTGCCGGTCAAGGCTGCCAAGAAAGCGTCGGACGTCCCGTTCTTCCTGGTGATCGACAACCGCGTCACGTTCTCCTGGATGCCCAAGGGCACTGACCCCGGCATGTGGAGCGTCAATCCGAACGGYAGCATCAACGGTACGACCGCCAAGCAGGTCTATTCGTTCACGCACTTCGACCTCTGGGCCTACGGCACCAACTTCTTCACCATCTCGATGTTCAAGTCGGGCCATAACGACCCTGCTTCGCCCTGTATCGCACCTGGTCTGTCTTCCTCCTTCGGTGCAGCCGACTGCGCCGGCGCGACCGAGATCTACGGCCTGTTCCGCTCGACCTTCGGCTGGAACCAGCTCTTCAACACCAAGGCCTTCACCATGGGGCCGCTGCAGAACATTTCGTTTGAAGTCGGTATGGATGGCAATTCCGAGAACACCTTCTTGGCGCCCGCGAAGCGGGACGTCGTTGCCGGTCTCCAGTTCGCCTTCGACCTTCCTTACAAGGGCTACATCAACGTCGCGCCCTTGATGTACTGGGAGTTCTCCAACCACAACGCCTTCACTCAGTGCGGCAGCGGTTTTGCTGGCCCCCTCCCGGGTGTGAGCTGTAACTCCGATGGCAATGTCAGCTACAACCCGACCTGGGCCGTCGAAATCAACTACTATATGGACCTCGGCTTCCTGCCGCCGAACATGCAGTTCTGGTCGATCAGCGGCCGCGCCGGCTGGTATGGAGCGAAGGGCGACTCGAACGGCCTGCCTGCGCTCTCCGGCCCTGGCCGGTTCTCTACTGCTTCCAAGGTCGAGTTGAACAGCGAACCGATCCGCCTGACCTTCGACGCTTCGAAGGCCGCCTGGGGTGACAAGTACTCGCACTTCGTCGATCTCTGGGTTGCCTATCGCTACTGGCAGAACAAGTTCGGCCTCGACCACAACGCCATGCCCGGCGTCTGCACGGTCGCCGCGACCGGCCAGAGCACCAACAGCTGCACCGAGTCCACGGTTTACGGGGGTATCACTGTGAAGTTCTGATCGGCTGAAGGTCTTCAGGTTTGAATAACGCCGCGCAGGAATGCGCGGCGTTATTAGCGTTTCCGAGCGTAGGGTGGGCAAAGGCGCAATGCGCCGTGCCCACCATCTTCCCAGATAGTTAGTTATCGGTGGGCACGCTTCGCTTTGCCCACCCTACGAAGTCGAGTTGTTGAGCTCGCTACTTGGTCCACACGCCGTCGTGCAGCGCCTCGGCCTCGTCCTCAAGCAGCGGCCCGACGACTTCCGTCGATCGCTGGCCGCTGGCAAAGACCTCGCGACAGGGCAGGTCGAGCGTCGGGTTCTCCGGATGGTTGCCGGTGACGCCGCGCAGGCGGTGCTCGCTGAGGCCATAGACCACGCGGCCGATGCCGGCCCAGTAGATCGCGCCGGCACACATCGCGCAGGGCTCGGCGGAGGAATAGAGCGTGGCTTTCGCCAGCACCTCGCGGTCGAGCATACGGCAGGCCTGCGTGGCCGCGAGGCGCTCGGCATGCGCAGTGCCGTCATGGTCGGGCATGTAGCCGTTCTCGGTCTCGATCAGCACCTTGCCATCGGCATCGACGACGACGCAGCCGAACGGATGGTTGCCATGGGTGAGCGAGCGGCGCGCGACCGTGAAGGACAGGCGAAGGAAGTGCTCGTCGCGCTCGGATCCACCGCTCATCGCTCGTCTCTGGTCAATGCCCCGCCATATGCCGGCCGACCACGGTGAGATCGGCTTCGCTGGTTCGTGCTTCATACACGAATTCGCCGTGGAACATCACCACCAGCCGATCGGAGAGTTCGAGCAATTCGTCGAGATCCTCGCTGACGAGCAGCACGGCGGCGCCACGGTTGCGGGCGGCCATGATCTCGGCGTGGATCTGCGCCACCGCCGCGAAGTCGAGGCCGAAACAGGGATTGGCCGCGATCAGCACCTCGACGTTGCCGCCAAGCTCGCGCGCCAGCACGGCGCGCTGGACGTTGCCGCCCGACAGCGCCGCGATCGGCGTATCGGGCGTGCGGGTCTTGATCTTGTACTGCGCGATTTTCTTCTTCGCATCGTCCCGGAAGGCGCCGCGGTTGAGCCACCAGCCGCCGCTGGCGAAGGGCGCGCGGTCGAATTCGCGGAAGGCGATGTTGTCGGCAACACTCATGCCGCCGACACAGGCATTCTTCAGCGGCTCCTCGGGCAGCAGCGACATCTTGTGGCGACGCATCTCCTCGCGGCTGGCGTGATAGGGATCGCCTGCGACGCGGATCTCGCCGCTCTCGGCTTCGCGCTGGCCGGCCAGCACCTCGACAAGCYGACGCTGGCCATTGCCGGAGACGCCAGCGATGCCGACGATCTCGCCGGCGCGTACGGTGAGCGAGACGTCGTGCACGGCAATGGCGCCTGCGTCATCGAGTGCGCGGACTTTTGCCAATTCCAGCCGGGCGTGGCCAGCTTCGCCGGTGCGCGGCGGCTGCACGGTCAGCTCTTCGGCGCCGATCATGGTTCGCGCCATCGCATCCGGTGTGAGTTCGGAAACCTTGCCGGCACCTGCGAACTTGCCGCGGCGCAGGATCGTGACGTCGTCGGCGAAGGCCATGACCTCGCGGAATTTGTGCGTGATCATCAGGATCGTCAGCTCGCCCTTGACGACCATGTCGCGGAGCATGCCAAGAACTTCGTCGGCCTCCGCCGGCGTCAGCACCGAGGTCGGCTCGTCCAGGATCAGGAAGCGGCGCTTCAGATAGAGCTGCTTGAGGATCTCGCATTTCTGCCGCTCCCCGGCGGAGATGTCGGAGACCTTGGCGCCGAGCGGCACCTTGAACGGCATCCGCGCCAGAAAAGCCTCGAGCTCCTTCATCTCCTTCGACCAGTTCACCACGGCCGGCACATCGTCGCGGGCCAGCACGAGGTTTTCGGCGACCGTCATGGCCGGCACCAGGGTAAAATGCTGGTAGACCATGCCGAGGCCGAGCGCGTGAGCGTCCTTTGGATTTGCGATCGCCTGCTCGCGGCCGCCGACCAGGATGTCGCCTTCGGTCGCGTGGTAATAGCCCATGATGCATTTGACGAGCGTCGACTTGCCGGCGCCGTTCTCGCCGAGCAGCGCGTGGAACGAGCCCGGCCGCACCTTCAGCTCGACATTGTCGAGCGCGAGGAAGTCGCCGAAGCGCATGGTCATGGCGATGGCGTCGACGCCGAAGGCGCCTGCTGGCGGCGGCGTTTCGCCGATGATCACGAAATAGCTCCGATGAAGGCGTCCGACGTCGAGACCGCGCCGAACACGCCGCCCTGCATCTTGATCATCTTCAGGGCATGGTCGTGATTGCTCTTGTCGGTGGCGCCGCAGCAATCGTGCAGCAGGACGCATTCGAAGCCGCGGTCGTTGGCCTCGCGCATCGTGGTGTGAACGCAGACGTCGGTCGTGATGCCCGTCAGCACGATATTCTCGATGCCGCGCACGCGCAGGATCAGCTCCAGGTCGGTGGCGCAGAACGAGCCCTTGCCGGGCTTGTCGATGATCGGCTCGCCCGGCAGTGGTGCAAGCTCTTCGATGATGTCCCAGCCCGGCTCGCCGCGAACGAGGATACGCCCGCAAGGGCCGGGATCGCCGATGCCGGCGCCGATCTGGCGCGAGCGCCAGCGCTTGTTGGCGGGAAGGTCGGAGAGATCGGGGCGGTGGCCTTCGCGCGTATGGATGATGTGGAAGCCTTGCGCGCGCATCGCTGCGAGCAACTTCTTGATCGGCTCGATCGGCGCCCGCGTCAGCGAGAGGTCGTAGCCCATCTTGTCGACATAGCCGCCGATGCCGCAGAAATCGGTCTGCATGTCGATGATGATGAGCGCGGTGTTTTTGGGACGGAGATCGCCATTGTAAGGCCAGGCGTAGGGCTCGGACTTGAGATAGCGCTCGGGCATGATTTCGCTCTCTAGCGGGTGATCGACAATTCGGCCGGGGCTCCGGTCAGCGTGCGTTTCGGCGAGCAGGTGATGATCATGATCGCCAGCGTCAGGATGTAGGGGGCGGCGTTGAAGAGGTGGTAGCCGGAGGTGACGCCGACCGATTGCAGTGCAGGGCCCAGGGCCGCGGCACCGCCGAAGGCGAGCGAGGCCCACAGGCAGAGCAGGGGATCCCAGCGCGCGAAGATCACGAGGGCCACGGCCGTGATGCCCTGGCCGGAGGACAGGCCCTCGTTCCAGCTTCCGGGATAGAACAGCGACAGGAACGAGCCGCCGATGCCGGCAAGGAAGCCGCCGACCATGGTCGCGCGCAGGCGGATCAGCAACACGGAATGGCCCATCGCGCGCGCTGCGTCGGAGCTCTCGCCGGCGGTGCGGATCAAAAGGCCCCAGCGCGTGGTGCGGAAGGCCCAATAGAGGATTGGCGCGAGCGCGACGCCGATCAGGAACAGGACGTTGACGCGCAGCGCGGCGCGAACCTGCGGGACGTCGCTCCACCAGCCAAAATCGATCGCGGGCAGGCGCGGCGCGGTGGGCTCGATCAGCGGCTTGCCGAGATAGAACGCAAGGCCGGTGCCGAACAGCATCAGCGCGATGCCAACCGCGATATCGTTGACGCGCGGCAGCGAGCAGATACCGGCGTGCAGCGCCCCCAGCAGTGCGCCTGTGATGCCGGCGGCGAGCACGCCGAGCCAGGGCGATCCCGTGAGATACGAGATGCCGTAGGCACTCATCGCGCCCATCACCAGCGTGCCCTCGAGGCCGAGATTGATGCGGCCGGAGCGCTCGGTGATGCATTCGCCCAGGCTCACGAACAGGAACGGCGTGGAGACGCGGATGGCTCCGCCGAGCACGGCGAGGGGGACGGTCCAGAGGCCGATCGATCCGTCTGCCATCTCAGGATTTTCCCTTCAACAATCCRATGCGGCCGTAGAGCGCGTCGCTGGCCAGCACGAAGACGAAGATGATGCCCTGAAGCACCAGAACGGATGCGTCGGGCAATCCGAGACGGCGCTGCAGCAGGCCGCCGCTGGCGCTGATGCCGCCGAGCAGGATCGCGACGGGAATGATCGCGAGCGGATTCTGCCGGGCGAGGAAGGCGACGAGAATGCCGGTGAAACCGTAGCCCGCCGCAAGGTTGGCGTTGGTGCGTCCCTGCACGGCGGCGACCTCGACCATGCCGGCAAGGCCCGCGGCGCCGCCGGCGAGGAAGCAGACGGTCAGGATCAGCTTGCTGACGCCGAGACCGACGATCTTTGCGGCGCGGATGTTGCCGCCGGCGACGCGCGCGGCGAAGCCGAACACGGTGTGATAGATCAGGATGTAGGCGGCGATCGCGGCGATCAGGCCGAAGACGAGGCCCCAATGCACGTCGGTGCCGGGAATGCTGCCGATCACGTTGGCGGCGCCGATCTCGCGCGTCGACGGCTTGTTGAGGCTGGCGGGATCGCGCATCAGCCCCTCAACAAGATGATTGAGGATCGCGAGCGCGATGTAGACGAGCAGCAGGCTCGAGATGGTCTCGTTGACGCCGCGATACTGCCGCAAGCCGCCCGACAGCATGATCCACAGGCCGCCGCCGATCACGCCGCCGATGACCATGGCGATTTGCACGACGAGCGGCGGCATGCCCTGAAGCGCCAGCGCGGCGCTGGTCGCCGACAGCGCGCCGATCAGGAGCGCGCCTTCGCCGCCGATGATGACCATGCCGAGCTGTGCCGGCAGTGCGGTGCAGAGCGCGGTGAGGATCAGCGGCGCGGCACGCGTCAACGTGTTTTGCCAGGAGAACCAGGTGCCGAAAGCGCCGTAATACATGTAGAAATAGAGGTCGAGCGGGTTCTTGCCGAACATCGCGACGAAGATGCCGAAGATCACGAGCGCGCCGGCCAGCGCCGTGCCCGGGATCAGGATGTATTCGATTGTCGCGCCGTGGCGCTGGAGAAAGCCGGGACCGGCGGCCGGGGCGATTGTCCCGGCCGCTTCAGTGGAATCCGCGGCTTCCGTTGTCACGAAGTCGCTCCGATCACGCCTTCGACCAGGTAGTCCATCTTCTCCAGCTCAGGATCCTTCTGGCCGCGATCGGTGCCGGCCGCGATCACCGTCTTGCCCTTGTTGTCGACCAGCCCGCCCTTGAAGATGGCGTAGCCCTCCGCCGACAGGAATTTGGCCTTGACCTCGTCGGCGTGCTTGCGCGCTTCGGCGGAGACTGCCTCACCGTACGGCGAGGTCTTGACGATCTCTTCCTTGAGGCCGCCGCGATAGAAGTTCGGGATGCTTTCGCCGGCGGCGATCATCTTGACGAACTTCGGATAGAGCGCTTCCCAATTCCACTCGGCGCCAGTGAGATACGCCTTCGGCGCCAGCGGCGACTGGTTGGTGTGATAGCCGCAGACGAAGGCGCCGCGGCGCGCCGCGTTCTCGACCATGGTCTTCGGACCGTCGACATGGCAGGTGAGCACGTCGACGCCCTGATCGATCAGGCTGTTGGTGGCTTCGGCCTCCTTGACCGGCATCGACCAATCGCCGGTGAAAATAACCTGGGTGGTGGCCTTGGGATTGGCGAGCCTGGTGCCGAGTGCGAAGGCGTTGATGTTGCGCAGCACCTGCGGGATCGGCTTGGCGGCAACGAAGCCGAGCTTGCCGCTCTTGGAGGTGTAGCCGGCGACGATGCCCGAGATGTACTGGGCCTCGTCGATATAGCCAAAATAGCTGCCGGCGTTCTTCGGATCCTTGTCGCTCCACAGGCCGCCGCAGTGCTCGAAGCGCAGCTTCGGGAACTTGGTGGCCATCTTGATCATGTGAGGGTTGTAGTAGCCGAACGAGGTCGGGAAGAGCAGGGTAGCGCCGTCGAGGTTGATCATGGACTCGATCGTCTTCTCGACCGCGTCGGTCTCCGGCACCTTCTCTTCCTCGACGACCTTCAGCCCCGGAATTTTCTTCAGTGCCGCCGCGCCCTGCGCATGCGCCTGGTTGTAGCCGTAGTCGTCACGCGAGCCGACATAGATGAAGCCGATGGTGGTATYGGCCGCGAAGGCGGGACGGACGCCCGCTGCCRCACCGAGGGTCAGGGCGGCGCCGCCCTGCAACAAATGACGTCGTGAAATCTTGCCGAAATCCATTGCTCGCTCCCCTTGGCGGATGTCCCGCCTTAATCTCGCGGCCGCGCCGGTCTGGCGGAGCCTGGGGATAAGATGTCGCAAGCTTCGTGCCAGAGGCCACGGAGTGGTCAATTGATCTGAAGCCATTGAAAAGTATCGTATTTATAAATTTTCAGAATCCTGCCGAGTAAGCCGGCAGATTAATCTTTGAGCAAAATATAGAGCTTGTATGCAATGGAGTTGAGCAGCCAGGCTAGGTCGCGTGTGTGCATGGCGGGAGCTACGAACTGCCGGCAACCCGCATTCATGCTACCCACGCGCGGATCGGGACCGCGGTCGTGATTTTTTGCTGGCACCGAACTTGTATCGATCGCCGCCAGGACCGCCGCCGCGGTCCCAAGAGATGGGAAGCTCGCCGAGATGGTTGCTGGTAACGCCGTTCAGAATGCATCGCTCGGCGAGGAGATCGTGCGACGGATCGACGAGCTCGCCGCGATCTCGGAAGACGGCGACAAGCTCACCCGCATCTATCTCACCAACGAGCTGCGCAAGGCCGCTGACCTCATCCTGGGCTGGATGCGCGAAGCCGGCATGAGCGCGCATCTCGATGCGATCGGGAATGTCTGCGGACGCTATGAAGGCGAGCAGTTGGGGGCGCCCTGCCTGATGCTCGGCTCGCACTACGACACGGTGCGCGATGCCGGCAAATGGGACGGGCCGCTGGGGGTGATCACGGCGATCGCCTGCGTCGCCGATCTCAACCGCCGCGGCAAGCGCCTGCCGTTCGCGATCGAGGTGATCGGCTTTGCCGATGAAGAGGGGGTACGTTTCGCTTCGACGCTGCTCGGAAGCCGGGCGGTGGCTGGCACCTTCGACGAGAGCGTCCTGAACACGCGCGACCGCGACGGCGTGTCGATGCGCGATGCGCTCGTCGCGTTCGGCCTCGATCCCGATCACATCGGCGCGGCCGCGCGGGCCCGGCGTGAACTGCTCGCCTATCTCGAATTGCACATCGAGCAGGGTCCGGTGCTGGAAGCCCGGAACCTGCCCGTCGGTGTCGTCACCGCGATTGCGGGCGCGACACGGCTCGCTGCGCGGCTGACCGGCATGGCCGGTCATGCCGGCACCGTGCCGATGGCGCTGCGCCGTGATGCGCTCGCCGGCGCGGCCGAATGCGTCGGCGCGATCGAGCAGTTTTGCCGCACCGACGCGGACGGGCTGGTCGGCACCGTCGGCTATATCCAGGCGAGGCCCGGGGCGACCAATGTCATTCCGGGCGAAGTATCGTTCACCATCGATATGCGGGCACCGACCGACATGCATCGCAAGCGCGCGGTCGCCGACATCGTCCGCCAGATCGAGGCGATTGCAAAACGCCGGCAATTGGCGCTTCAGCTCGACGTCACTCACGAGAACCGCACCGCGCCTTGCGCACCCTGGCTGAAGGATCAGATCGCGCAGGCGATCGCTGCCGAAGGCGCGTCGGTGTTCGAGCTGCCGAGCGGGGCAGGGCACGACGGCATGGCGATGATCGATATCGCCGATGTCGGCATGATCTTCGTCCGCTGTCGCGGCGGCATCAGCCACCACCCGGACGAGCACGTCGAACTCGCCGATGCCGACGCCGGCGCACGCGTGCTGCTGCGGGTGATCGAGAATTTCAGGCCGCGGGAGGGCCGCGCCGGCGCGAAGTGATTGCCTGAAGCCCGCAAGTCACCGGGTAGAGATACGAATCAGTCATGTTTAAAATGGTGGCCGCCATCACGGGGTCACGAGACATCAGCCGATTGACGCATATGAACAGCGACATCTCTTTTCCATCACATCGTGAGAACCGGTTCTACCAGGGGATGGCTGCGACCTTCGTCGCCAACGCGCTTCAGGCGGTCAATTTTCTCGGTGATCGCTTCCTGAGACAATCGCATCATGCGTTGTCGGACATCGAGGACCTCTACCGGCACTCGATGGACAGTGCCTTTTCGGTGACCGAGGCCTTCCTCGTCACGGGGGCGCCGCACGCCTCCGCCTATTACCCGCGCGACTTCGCCTGGTTTTACCCCGACGTTCTCGATCCTGAAACCATCATGGATTCGCAGGACGCGGTGCGCCGAGCGCGCCTGCTCGAAAAGAGCGTTCGCCTCCTGCTGCAGGCGGTTCGCGCCGACGTGGTCACGACGACCATCGTTCCTGCGGGGCGCGGGCGGTACCTCGGCGTGAATTATTTCTCGCGGCCCTCTGACACGCTGCTCGGCATTCTCGCCGGTCTCCAGCAGATGATAGGTGCCGACGAGAGAGCGTCTTCCTATCTGGCGATGTCGCAATGCGCACATGCCGGCCGCCTGCTGCTGGCCGAATATGGCGTCGACCTGAAGCGCGCGATCCTCCGGCTTGCGAGCGAACTGGAGCCATTTGACACTGATGGCACCAGGTATTTGATGTGCGATGCCGGCGGACCTCGCTCCGCGGCAACGGATACGCGGGCCGAGCGCAGGCGCTTCGTCACCAACGCCTGCGTTTACACGACGTTCGTGTGGGGCGTGCAGCTCGGGATCGTCGACGAGAACGAACTGAAGCGGCTGCTCGGTCGCGACCTTGCGCAGTACAAGAGAGATCTGCTTCGTTTGTTCGGCAAGGACGGCTATATCAGGCATTCGCTTGACGGCCCGGCGGGCGCACCGGTGTCCTTGGTGGCCCTGGATTTCGTCAGCGTGCATCGCGGCTTCTGGGACATGAACGATGCCAGCGAGCGGGCGCTGTTTGCGGCTACGACGGATCTGATCATCGCCGAGCCGCGATTTCGCATCCCCAGCACGTTCCACTTCCTGGTGTCGGCGGATAATCCACGGAACAAGATGATCCACAAGATCGCGGCGCCGGCCTATCAGGGGCGTTCGTCGTGGCCGACGTTCAATGTCGAATTCGCGGATCGGATGCTGGATTTTGATGAAGCCTCAGGGAGCGATACCTATCGGGCTTGCGCGCAGGGGATATTGAAGGACATTCGGACCGCGACCGAGGTCCATGGCGGCTATCAGGAGCTGATCTCGGAGCAGGGCCTGAAGTATCGCACCTGGGCGTATAAGGGCGCCGTGGCGCACTCCTGGTTTCCGCGCTTCCTGTCGGTCTGGAGGAGGGCGTATGGAACGCCGCTCCTCCAGTGGAATGATTGATCCGCGGCCTACCCCGCCGTCACGTCCACCAGCTCGCCGCCCTCCAGCACCTTGGCCGCCTTGGCGCGGTCGAGATCGCCTTCCCAGGCGGCGACCACCACCGTCGCCACGCARTTGCCGACSAGGTTGCCSACSGCGCGSGCSATGCCGATGAACCAATCGACCGACAACACCAGCACGAGGCCGATGGCGGGAATGCTCGGCACCGCGTTGAGCGTCGCGGCCAGGATCACGATCGCCGAGCCGGGCACGCCGTGCGCGCCCTTCGACGTGATCAGCGAGACGCCGAGCACCAGCAGGAGGTCGCCGAAGGACAGCGGCGTGTTGGTCGCCTGCGCGATGAAGACGACGGCGAGCGTCAGGTAGATCGAGAAAGCGTCGAGGTTGAAGGAATAGCCGGTCGGGATGACGAGGCCGACGACGGAATCCTTCACGCCCATCCGCTCCAGTTTCTTCATGATCTGCGGCAGCACGGCATCGGAGGATGCGGTCGCGAGCACGATGGTCAGCTCTTCGCGCAAGTAAGCGAGGAATTTGAGGATGTTGATTCCGGCGAGCGCCATGACGCCGCCGAGCACGCCCAGCACGAAGATGCCGACCGAGACGTAGAACAGCATCACCAGCGAGACGAGCTGCTTCAGAGAGCCGACGCCGTATTTGCCGACGGTATAGGCGACCGCGCCGAGCACGCCGAGCGGCGCGACCCGCACGATCAGCCCCATGACCCGAAACAGCACGGTGGAGGCCGCGTCGATGATCGATGTGACCAGCGCGCCCTTCTCGCCGCCGACGAGCGCAAGGCCGACACCGAACAGGACCGCGAAGAACAGCACCTGGAGCACGTCGTTGCGCGATAGCGCATCGAACGAGGTGCTGGGGATCACGTTCATCAGGAAGGCGCCGATGCCGCCGCCGGACAGCTTGTGGGCGTTGTCGGCATAGGTGTTGAGCGCCTTGGCGTCGAGCGTCGAGGGATCGATGTTCATGCCGTGGCCGGGGCCGAAGAGATAGGCGAGCAGCAGGCCGACCACGAGGGCGACCGTCGTCATCACCTCGAAATAGACCAGCGCCTTGACGCCGACCCGGCCGACCTTCTTGAGGTCGCCGGCGCCGGCAATGCCGTGCACGACGACGCAGAACACGATCGGAGCTACGATCATCGAGATCAGCTTCAGGAAGGCGTCGCTGAGGATCTTGAGCCCGATGGCGAAGTCCGGAACGGCCATCCCCAGGATGACGCCAAGCACCAGCGCGGCGAGGACCTGGACGAACAGCGAGGTGTAGAGCGGCTTCGGCTCGGCGGTAGGTGCCGCGGTGATGGTCGACATGGTGGACTCCCCCGGTTTGACGCGTCTTGGACGTCAAAAAGGAGCAACAACCGTGCCAGATTGTCGCGGCCTGGTTCTGGAAGTCATCCAGGCGCCGCATAATCCGGGATTCTTGTGCGCGGTCTTCCGTTTGCAAGTCGGCATCGCAACAGCTATGTCCCGGCTTTCGCAAGAGCTCGATATGACAATCTCGAATGAGAACGATCTGATCTGCCTGAAAGAGGTCGGGCGTATCGTCGCCAATGCCCTTGAGGCGATGGGGAAGGCCCTCGAGCCCGGCATGACCACCGCGGAACTCGACCGGATCGGACGAGAGCTCCTTGAGGCCGCCGGAGCGCGTTCGGCGCCGGAACTGGCCTATGCCTTTCCTGGCGCAACCTGCATCAGCGTGAACGAAGAGATCGCTCATGGCATCCCGGGTGCCCGGCGGATCGAGCGTGGCGACCTCGTCAACATCGACGTCTCGGCCGAGAAGAGCGGCTTCTTTGCCGATACGGGAGCCTCGTTCGCCGTTCCGCCCGTGACCCGTTCGATCGAGCGTCTTTGCAGGGATGGTCGGCGGGCGATGTGGACGGGCCTGCGGCAGGTCGGTGCCGGCAAGCCGATTGCCGGCATCGGTCAGGCCATCGGGACGTTTGCGCGGAAAAACGGCTACATGCTCGTCAAGAACCTAGCCAGTCACGGTGTCGGCTTGTCGCTCCACGAGGAGCCGACGGAGATCGCGACATGGCTCGATCGCTCCGAGCGCCGCATCATGAGCGATGGCCTGGTGTTCACCGTCGAGCCGTTCCTGTCGCTTGGCGCGGAGTGGGCCGAGAACGGTGATGACGATCCATGGACRCTCTACAGCAGCCCCGAGGCGCCTACCGTTCAGTACGAGCACACGGTTGTCGCAACCAGAAATGGACCTTTGATCGTTACCTTGGCGGGTTGAGGTCGTCCCCGCGACGCGCCGTCAGCAGGAACGCAAGAGATTATTCTTCAGGCGATCATGCGGAGCTATTGCGCGGACAGTCTCGTCACGCCACGAGATCCAGTAGCCGGCACGATCCGCGCACCAGCACCTTGCGTCCGGTTGGCGTCATCGAGGGTACGCCGTCATTGACAACAACGAGACCGAGCTTGACGAGTCCTTCGACGAGATAGGCCTTCGAGAGGCGACCATTCGACACGGGGTTGCGAAGCGCTTTCAGCGCTTCCCATTGGTCCGGCGAAAGATCGAAGTCGATGTCGTTGCTCATGTTGCCTCAAGCGATAGTCCAAGTTCGCGAGCCCCTGTTAGCGGCGCCGCATGAACACCATGCGACGACAATGAGTCGGGAATTCGGTAAGCTGTTTAGAACCTCTCTTCACGAATTGCCGCACTTCATTGCGCCACAACAGTTAAGATCGTTCGCGCACGAAAATCGTCCCGGTCTCCGATCACTAATTGATGATGTGCGCTTGATCGTGCGGCGAGAGTTACCGCAGTGCACGGGAAGCATCACTGTCCCATTGCGCGTCGCGATATGCACAGAAATCGTGAAGCGAGGGCGATTGGACTCTGACTGGACTCTGCTACGTTGATTCGCAGGGGATTGGCTTCACACGACAGGAGTGTGAGTGCATGAACAGGCTGATGGCAATTCGCAGTCAGGAATTCCTCTGCCGAGAGCGGGCGGCGCTGGATTCGGAGCGACGGGCGTTCTGGCTCGCGCAGGCCCAGGAATGGGAGCAGCGCGCGCTCGACGAAATTGCGCATCACTTTCGGGAGTGCAACCTCGTCCAGGCCGAGCTGACTGCCGCCTGACGCCAGCGGCGGACGTGATTGCCGTCTACTGATAAGTCGCCACGATGTCGGACACGGCGCGTTCGAGCTGCTGTGCGGTGGCGCATTGGCGCACGACAGTGCAGAAGGTCGCGTAGCGCGGCATCTCGGAATCACCGAAGCCCCAGGCGAGCCGTCCTTCGGGATTGAGCCAGACCACGCGCTTCGAGCGTTCGGAGATGCGGCGCAGGATGTCGGCGCGCGGGTCGAGATTGTTGCTGCGGGCGTCACCGAGCACGATCACCGTGGTCTGCGGCGTCAGCGTGCTCATAAACTCCTTCTCGAAATCGACGAGAGAGGAGCCGTAGTCGGATGAGCCGAAGCCGACCTTGGACATGATCTCGGCCATCGCCTCTTCCGGCGACTTCTTCTCCAGGATCTCGCTGACCTCGATCAGATGCGAGGAGAAGGCGAAGGAGTGGACGTCGTCGACCACCTCGTGCAGCGAGTGGATCAGGAGCAGGAAGAAATCGGAGACCTGCGCGACCGAGCCTGAGACGTCGCAGATTGCGACGATCTTGGGCCGGTCGCGGTGCTTGCGCTTCCACGCGGTGAGGAAGGGCACGCCGCCCCAGGCCGCGTTGCGGCGCAGTGTGCGGCGGACGTCGAGATGGCCGCGGCGCTGGCGCTTGCGCGGCTTCGAGTAGCGCTCGCGCAGGCGCCGCGCGATCTGGCGGATGAGCGCGCGCATCTCCGCGACCTGGCGCCGCTCGATGCGGGCGAGAGGCGCGTTGCGCAGGATCTCGTTGCGGAGGTTTTCGGCCTCTTCGCGGGCATACAGCGCAAGGCCTTGCGAGACCGTGTCGCGGACTGCTTCTCGCAACGCGTCCAGCGCGCCGCGCAGACGCTCGGCCAGCGACGGATTGGTCGCGGTGAGCGCGTCGAGATCGTCGCGCAGGCGCTGAAGGCCCATGGCGTCGAGGATGCGGCTGGAAAAGATCCCGCGCTGAGTCGAATAGCGGATGTCGGACAGCGAAGCCGCACCGGAAGCGCTGGCGATCGCGGCCGCGATCGCGTTGCGATCCTGCGACAGCAGCATCTGCGCAAGCGGGCCTAATGCTTCGGAAGCCTGGCCTTCGCCTGCTTCACTGGCCGAGCCGGGTGAGGGGGTCTGATCCGCGTCCTGCGATGCGTCGTCGTTGTCGTCGGCCTCGGGTTGATCCTGCCGCGGCTCTGGTTGGCTGAAGAAGAGATCAAAGCAGTCGCCGAGGGCGRGCTTCTCGTCCTGCGACTTGGCGAGCGTCAGGAGCAGCGCATCGCGCAGGATGGCCC